>JAYRNS010000109.1:0-7244 GCA_041912075.1 Anaerolineae bacterium | reverse complement strand
CTGCAGGCTGGCACCAAAGAGGATGGCCGCGACCAACCAGCGTGCCGGCTTTGTGGGATCGTCTTGAGTGGTGGCAGCGGGTGACCACAGCAGATCCACTGCGATCAGGTAGAGGGCCAGTACCTCGATCCACTTGACCAGCTCTGGTATGGCATCACGCAGCGAGGTGGCCTGGAGCAGCGAGAGGCCCGCGGTGCCAATGACCAGGGCCAGGGGCAGGTAGAGCGGTGCCGACGGGGTGTGGGTCGACGTACGCCAGGGTGTCGGCAAAGTCACCCGACCCGATGCCAACCGTATCACCAGCCAACTGGCGAGAGTCCAGGCTAACAGCACCTCCACTGCGCCCAGGGTTGTGCCAAGTGCGGCTTGCTCGCCTACCGTGGCAAAGGGAATGCTGGCCCCCAGCAAAAAGAGTCCCCACAGCGGCCGCAGCAGAATCAGCAGTGCCACGGCGGCACCACCCAGCGCCGGCACAAGAAGTGCCAGAGGGATGCGGGTCAGGACCAGCGCCAGGCAGACGAGCAGTACTGCCCAGCCGGCGACCGGTGCCCGGCGGATGAGTTCTTGCTTGACCCGTGATGACATGATAAATCGATTGTAAAACAAACCATCGGATTGTCAATTGGAATGTCGGGCATTGACGAACCGGCGATTTGCCGGTATACTTCGCCCCACATTCGAAACCATATCTAGCCAATCCTATCTAGTCAATGGAGAGAAAGAAGACCTATGGCCAAAAAACCGGCTTCGATCGGTAAACAGACCACGACTGGCAGCGGCAAAACCAACAGTACGAGCAGCGCGGCGCCGGCCAAGCGCGGGGGCCTGTCACGCAACGCCATCATTTTGATCGTGGCTGGCGTGATGCTTGCCTTTGGCCTTGTGCTGGTGGTCCAGCAGCTTAGCCTGGCGAGCAGTACCAGCACGACGACGACCAGCGCACCCGCCGGGGCGACCGGCTCGGTGGCCGGGCCAGCCGACGCAAAAGTGGTGGTGATGGACTTTTCCGACTTCCAGTGCCCACACTGCAAAACCTGGACCGACAGCGTCGAGCCGCAGCTGCGTGCCGAGTTCGTGGATACTGGCAAAGTTCAGCTTGACTACAAACATTACCTGGTGATCAGCAAAGAGTCCGAATACGCAGCCAACGCCTCTGAATGCGCGGCTGAGCAGGGTTTTTTCTGGCCTTACCATGACATACTTTTTGCCCAGCAGGGCATGCAGGGACGTGACACCGTTAGCCCGAGCAATTTGAAGCGTATGGCGACGGAAATCAGCGGGATCAATACTGCCCAGTTCAACGCCTGTGTCGACAGCAACAAATACCAGGAGCTGGTCTACCGCGACGTGCAAGAAGGCAACGACCTGGGTGTCACCGGGACGCCAACGATTTTCGTCAATGGCCAAAAAGTGGAGAACGGTCAGGATTATAACACGCTCAAGGCTGCGATCGAAGCCGCATTGGCCAGTGCCCAGTGATTCGTGATGCGGCATGCATTGGTAAACGAAAGGACCTGTTATGGCGAAATCTGTCTCAACCGTGCCGGCGGTAACCAGCAGGCGCAATTGGTCGGAACTTGTCATCCCGATTCTTGCTCTGGTGGGTGTTGGCATTTCGGGTTACCTGACCTATGTCAAGCTGAGCAACACCACGGCGGTCTGTTTAGGGCTGGGTGAATGTGAAACGGTACAAAACAGCCCGTATGCGCTGATTTTTGGCATACCGATCGCTCTACTCGGCCTGCTGGCCTATGTGACAATCCTGGGTCTTTGGTGGTGGGGGCGCAATCCGCAGCGCGCCAATTCCGAATTGACTCCGGTCGGCATCTTTGGTATCTCGTTGTTCGGATTTCTGTATTCGGCCTATCTGACCTACCTGGAGTTGTTCGTGATCGAAGCCATTTGCCCATGGTGCATTGCCTCTTTTCTGGTGATGACGGCAATCATGGTCATATCAGGTATTCAGTCCTACCGCGAGCTGGCTTGATCCAGATGTAAGGTTGGTTTCTGGCCATGATTGTCGCCGATACCGTACTTCATAGTGGCCTGCTGGTCACGATGAACACCAAAGAAGATATCTGGACCGATGGCGCGATCGCCATACGCGACGGACACATCGTGGCTGTCGGGCCGACGCCGGCCGTGTTGGCGCGTGTGGAGGCGTCGGAGCAGGTGGACTGCGCCGGCCACGTCATCATCCCTGGTCTCATCAATGCCCATACGCACGTGCCCATGAGCCTGCTGCGTGGACTGGCGGACGATCTTCGTCTGGACGTATGGCTGCTGGGTTACATGATGCCAGTGGAAAAAGAGTTCGTAGGCGAGGACTTTTGCCACTGGGGCACGCTGCTCTCGTGTGCCGAGATGATTCACGCCGGGGTAACCTGCTTCAACGACATGTACTACTTCGAGGATGCCGTGGCGCAAGCCGTAGATGCCACCGGCATGCGGGCGGTTCTCGGCCAGACCATCCTCAAGTTTCCGTCGCCTGATGCGGCCAGCTATGATGAAAGCCTGGCTCACTGCCGGGCGTTCATCCAACGCTGGCGGCAGCACCCGCGCATCGTGCCCTCGGTGGCGCCGCATGCGCCCTATACTTCAACCCCCGAGCTGATCGAGGCCTGTATTGCGCTGGCGGTTGAATACAACGTTCCCCTGCACATTCACCTGTCGGAAACGGCGTTGGAAGTGCTCGACAGCCGCCGTACCCATGGCCAGTCACCCGTGGCCTATGTCAGCCAGCTTGGACTCTTCCAGGCCAAGGTGATTGCTGCCCACTGCGTGCACATCGACGAGGGAGAGATGCGCATTCTGGCCGCCGCGCGCGCCGGGGTGGCGCACAACCCCACCAGCAACCTGAAGCTGGCGAGCGGTGTCGCGCCCGTGGTGCGTATGCGGGCCCTGGGTGTACCGGTGGGGATTGGCACCGACGGCCAGGCCAGCAACAACGATCAGGACCTGCTCGAGGAGATGCGCCTGGCGGCGCTGCTGCCCAAAGGAACCCTGGGTGACCCAACGCTCCTGCCTGCGCGCGAGGTGTTTGCGATGGCGACCATCGAAGGGGCACGCGCCCTGCACCTCGACCACCTGATTGGCTCGCTGGAGCCCGACAAACGAGCGGACATGGCGGTCATCAGCCTCGATGCACCGCACCTGGTGCCGCGTTACGATGCTTCCTTGAGCAATATCTATTCGCACCTGGTCTATTCGGCCAAAGCCAGTGACGTGCGTCACCTCATGGTCGATGGCCGCTGGCTGCTGCGTGACGGTGCCTACCAGACCATCGACATCGCCCAGGTGACACAGGAAGCGCGACGCCTGGCCGCACGCATCAACCAGTTCATGGGGCAGCGTGAGATGAGCCTGCTCGACAAGCTGCTGGCGATCAGTGATATCAGCGTCCAGGAAGGACGTCAGGAGTCATTCGAAGTCCAGGTCAAAGCGGCGATCAATGATCCGACGCCCGTCGAGGCCATGCTGGAAAAGCCACCCTTCGAGATTGTCAAACGCAGCGTGCGCCAGCAGTTCGACACCTATCTCCTGTTCGAGAGCGGCAAGATGGGTGCGTACATCCGCTACCGTGAAGACAACAAACTGATCGATCAGCAGGCGGGACGGCCCGTTGCCGGCACCGGTCCCGCGATCGAGCCACATTATTACCTGACCCTGATCGGCGAAACCAAGGAACGCGAGTACAACGACTCGGTCATTCTTTCCCGATCACGCTATCTGGCCAACGCCAATCACTCTCTACGTTTTTACCGGGAATATTTCCAGCCTGACGAAGTACGCGAGATCGTCAAATGGCGCACACGCTACCGCGTGCGCTATCGAGGTGAAGAGTTCGCCCTCAATTTCGATCGTCTGAGCAAACCGGCTGTCAGCACACCGTTTCTGGAAATCAAGAGTGGTACCTGGTCACGCGCCGATGCTGAAAAGAAGGCGGAGCTGATCGGCGAGATGCTGCGGCTCTTCCATGTCAACCCGGCATCGATGCGCCGCGGCGAATACATAGCGCTCGAGACGTGAACGCAGCTAGGGTGCTGCACCCATGTGGATGCGCACCGGGTTGACCGCCGGCAGCGCAAACTCGCGCACCAGGGTGTTGCGCCGGGTATCGAACACAAACACGTGCTGGGTGGAATTTTCCAGAGCAAAGAGGTGATAACCATCGGCGCTCACGGCGAGATCGACGATCTGGCGTTCCATACCCATACGTGCCTTCACACGCCACGTCTGCGTGTCGATTGCCTGCAGCGTACCGATCAGCGTGTTATAGCCCAGGGGGTCTCGGGGATAGTGGAGGGCCAGGTAAAGCGTGCTGCCATCCGGGCTGACAATGGGCTGGCCCAAGACGGTGCCTGGCACACTCTCGGTAATGATACCGCCAAAGGCGAGACGGGTCTGCGCAGTCAGGTCGTACGGTCCGGCTACGGCGCCGCTGCCCAGCTTGAGCGCCGTCACAACCGGTCCGTCGCTGACGACGTACAGGGTGCTGCCGTCTGGTGACAGTGCCGCCGACCGGCCCGGCACGTCTCCGGGCAGGGTGGTTGTGAGGACGTCGCGTCGTCCGCCAGGACCGCGACCGAGCTGGATTTCCTGTACGCGGGTGGCTGCACCATCGGGCTGGCACACCGCAATCAACTGACGTGCCGCGGCGTGCAGCAGCAGCTGTGACGGGCCGCACACGGGCACGTTGTAGGTGAAGGGCGGCTCGACCTGACGGTGGATGCCGGCCGGGGTGTAGAGGTAGTTTTCCAACCACACCGGGAAACGGCCACGCCCGGCCCGTTGAATCACCAGGTTATCACTGAGGCCGCTCAGGATACGTGGTGGCCAATAGGAGCCGGCCGCCATGGGCAGGCGGTGAGCCGCTTGTACCGCCGCCAGCCTTTCGCCGCTGCGCGTATCTATGACGGACAGATTGTCGGCCGTACCATCGGCATCCCCTTCCAGCAGCCACAACCACTTACCTGCGTGGGCCACGCTGATCTCCGGTGGTTCACCAACCCCCGTTGCATTGGCCTCCAGACGAAACACCTGCTCGCCATTGTCGGCGCGCAGGGCGACGATCGCGGGTCCGGCGGCAGCACCACCCGCATCGACCACGTACAGCTGCTCGTTGGGCAGATCGAACGAGCCCGGCGCCGGCGCGAAAGTCACGCCTGACCACGAGATGCCTGTGTCGGGCATGGTGCGCACGGTGTCACCCGTGGCCAGCCGCGCCACCGTCAGCGTCTCGTGCACGGGGTCGCTGGTCGCCACCAGTTCACCGTCTGGGCTGACGGCCAGCGTGGCGAAAGGCGTGGTCGCGTGCCAGATGTTGATCACCAGCCAGGTTTGAGGGTTGACGATCATCAGGGTGTCGGCCAGGCCGCGCAGGGTATTGTCAGCGTTACCCAGACCCAGGATCAGCTGGCTGGGCGTGCCAGCAGCAATCACCATGTTGGGCATGACGGTCAGGTCGGGTGGTAACGACAGATCGACACTGGTGATGATGCGGCCGGCCTGCAAATCGACAGTCACAACTCGGCCGGCGCTGGTTACGCCCCACAGCCGGTCCCCGGCAACGGATGCCCCCACCACGGGCGGCAGGCTGCTCGCCGCACCGAGTTTGGCCATACCAGTAAGGTCGAGGCTGTGTACGGTGCTCTGCCGCTGCACGTCGTGCCACTGCAAAATGCCTGTACCACAGCGGTCGTAGAGCCAGCGGTTGTCGGGCGAGGCAAACAACTGCCGCACTTGGTCGCATACGGGGTTGGTGGTCACCGCCTCGGGACCGACGACACGCTCGATGGCCACGTCTGCGGACAAGGCGTCGATGCGGTCGATGGTGTACGTGTCGCTGATCCGCCGCTGTACATAAAGGGCCGAGTTATCGGGTGCCACGACGAGCGAAGGGGGGCCGTAGTTCTGGCGCAGCCGTACACGACCATCGAGGCGTGTTTGGGTGCGCAGGTCCCAGCGCTCGGTACCGAAGATACGCAGCCGGCCCGCCGTAGGATCATCGATGCCTGGCCAGGCATCTGCCACGTAAAGCGTGCTGCCATCCGACGAAACGGCAAACTGCGCAAAACCACTGGTCGAAACGCGACGGATGAGCGAACCGGTCAGGGGATTGAGCACCATGATGCCGCGGCTGCCCTGCTGCGACAGGTCGAAGTGGTAAAGATAGGCGGCGGGTCGAGGGAGTGCATCCAGGACTGGCGTAGTGGTGGGCACCGGTGTGTCCGTGGGTGCCGGTGTGTTGACCGGCGTGACGGACGTCTGGGCGACTGCCGTGGGTGATGGATCGGCCGGCTCGGAGGGTGCCGCCGGCCACCACCGCCACACGACGAACGCGAAAATCAGCACGAGCGGCACCAGCACCCAACGATAGCGCACACGCCGCCCGCCCGTTGGCTCGTGCCCGGAATCGCGATTGTTCCAGTCACGGTCTGGGTCTTCGGCAAACTGCCAATCGATTGGCTGGCGCTTGTCCGTGCTCATGGTTGGATCAGGTCAGGTATTTGCCAATCAACAGATCGAGCCGAGTACGTGTCGCCATCGGGATCCGTGCGCGATCGGTGATGATGGCATCCTGCAGCGCATTGGCTTGCGGGCTGGGGCCGGCGCCGGCCAATGCCTGCACGGCGTTGCGCACGGCCGTCTTGGCTACTTCGGCATTGTGTTGGAGGACCCGGATCACTGCCTCGACCGTGACCGGGTCTTCGCTTTCGTGCCACACGTCGTAGTCGGTCACGTGGACCATGGCGGCGTAGCTCATGCCGGCCTCGCGCGCCAGCTGTGCTTCGGGTATGGCCGTCATACCGATGATGTCACACCCCCACTGGCGAAAGATACGGCTCTCGGCTTTGGTGCTGAACCGCGGTCCTTCGATGACCACGAGGCTGCCCCCCTGGTGGACCAGATTTCCCGTTGCGGCCACGGCCTCGTAACATACCTGGCTGAGGGTTGGGCAGAATGGATCGGCCAGGGAGACGTGTACGACCAGGCCGTCCGTGCCGGTATCAGGATCGTCGAAAAACGACAAGGTACGCAGCCGCGTGCGGTCGACGAGCTGGTCGGGGACGACAATGTGCCCTGGCGCCAGCTCTTCCTTTAGACTGCCGCAGGCCGAGATCGAAATCAGATACTCGACACCCAGTGACTTGAAACCCCAGATGTTGGCCCGATAGTTGAGCCGGGTCGGCGAGATGCGGTGACCACGTCCGTGACGTGCGAGAAATACAACCGGCACGCCG
>JAYRNS010000108.1:0-1634 GCA_041912075.1 Anaerolineae bacterium | reverse complement strand
CGCTCCTCTACCTCGCCGGCGCCGGCATCCTCCCCGCCGAAGCGGGCCCCATCCCTGGTGGCGAGGACACCCCGATGGTATGCGGCGTCTGGACCTACTACGCCGCCGGCGTGGCGGAGCGGGTGCAGGCATACCGCGGGCTGTACTGTGCCGGCTGCGTCGGTCTGGCCATCACGGTCGACCGGACGCAGCTGGGCCGGCGGATTGACATACGCCACGCCGGTCAGTGGTGGGGGCCGTTTCTGGTCGTGGACGTTGGCACGGGCACCCACCGCGCCGGGTTGGTGGGGGAGGTTGGCAATCGCACCGCGCGGGCCTGGAGGATACCGGGACCGTGGCGGACCTGCTACAGAACCACGGAGGAATCATGAAGATTCAATCACAGGTATTTTTGCGAGACGATTTACACAACATCCTGCGGGCGCTGTCGGTGAGTGTGCCGGCCGGCGAGTACGGAGAGGGGTACCTCGCGGCCCTGGTCGCTGTTGCCACTGCAACAGGGATGGAGATCAAGCCCTACGACCCGCCGGTAACAGTCCGGCTATTCGACGGCATCGAGGATGTGCCGTTTGCCATCGGTGCGTTCGCCCGGTTGGGGCAGTGAGGGGGCTGCAATGATACAGGACGCTGACCTTGTAGACATGGCGCTGTCGATCAGCGCCGCCGGCGGCGCCATTGCCGACGCCGTGAAGAAGCAGGTCTTTCACGGTCATGGCGTGGACTGGCCGCAGCTCCTCACCCTGGCCGAGGTGCTGCGCATCAACGCCGCGACCCTGGCCCTAGCGGCGGAGCAAGAAATCGAGCAGCAGGGCGCGCAGGGCAATTTGGGCATTGCGTAATGTATCTGTACGGACGTTCTAAAATGGCACCAGCCGCACGTAGAACGCCTGTACGGGGTTTTTGGAGGCCGGCATGATAAATGATACACCGAATTGGCTTTTGGCGCTTGGAACGGTTTGCGTCATCCTCGGCACCGTGTTGATGATCCTGTCGCTTGCCGGCTGCGCTCCGCCTCCACCGGCGGCTAACACCGGCGTGCTCGACGGTGCGTCGCTGCAAGACGCCGTGTCACCGCCCTGGCTGTGGCAGGGGGCGGATCATCCTGAGTGGGCGTCGTGCCGGTACGAGCCGCCCAGCGCGTTGTGTACGGAGGCTAAACCATGATCGGTCAAGTTGCGATGTTTGCGCCTGATGCCACCCTGCCGCTACGTCAACGCGTGACGGTTGAGATTATCACCGTGGCCCAGGCGCGGTATGCCCTCGAACAGTGGCACTATCTGCACCGGGTACGCACCGGACGCCAGATCAATTATGCGGTGCTGATTGACGGCGTTGTGGATGGGGTTATTACAATGGCCTATCCGTCTGGCGCTATGACGTTGCTTGGGTTACAGCCTGGGGAGTTTGTTGAGTTTGCAAGATTATATCTGTATTCCAACATTCCACACACGGCAACATGTGCCATCGGGAAGGTTTATCGTCGGTTTGCACAAGACTGGATGCGATTATACCCAGACGCTAAAACTCCCAGGTTAATCGTGTCGTGGTCGGATCGCGTGTACCACAAAGGTACAATTTACAAAGCGGCAAATTTCGAATGGTTGCGCGAGTCGCCTGGGGCCGCTGCTGGCGGG
>JAYRNS010000107.1:0-5640 GCA_041912075.1 Anaerolineae bacterium | reverse complement strand
GCAATCGAACAGCACATCGACCGCGCGGCGCACGCCCTGGGGCTGGACCCCGTGCAGGTCCGGCTGCTCAACTGCGTCAAAGAAGGCCAGGAAACGGTCACGGGGATGATCATGCATCCAACGGGCCTCAGCGAATGCATCAAGAAAGCGGCCGAGGCGATCGATTGGGGCCGGCCACGTGCGGCCAGCACACCCAACAAACACAGGGGGGTCGGTATTGCCTGCATGTGGAAAGCACCGGCCATGCCACCCAACCCCGGCTCGGCTTCGACCATCCGCTTCAACGAAGATGGCACGGCGCTGGTCAACGTGGGCGGCGTCGACATGGGCCAGGGTACGCTGACCATTGCCGCGCAGCTGGCCGCTGAAGGGCTGGGCATTCCTATCACAGACGTGCGCGTCAACACGGTCGATACCGACTACAGCCCCTACGAATGGCAGACCGTGGCCAGCCGGCTGACGTGGAGCATGGGCAATGCCATTCTCAACGCTGCCCAGGAAGCCAAGATGCAAATCCTGCAGATGGTGGCCGAGGCCTGGAACGAGAATCCCCAAGACCTTGACATCATCGACGGGCAAGTCGTCAGTTACGCAACCGAAGAATCGATTCCGCTCAAGAACATCGTCATCTACGGCATGCAGCGACCCGATGGCACGTGGATTGGTGGACCGGTCGTGGGCAAAGGGCGCTTCATGCCCACGTACGTCACCCCGCTCAACCCTGAGACTGGCCAGGGGCCGCGCGCGGTCGTGCACTTTACCACCGGTGCGCAGGCGGTCGAGGTCGAGGTCGACACCGAGACGGGCGAAGTCGAAGTGCGTCGTATCGTCGCCGCGTTCGACGTGGGGCGGGCCATCAACCCCGACATGGTGCGCACCCAAATGGAGGGAGGTGCGGTGCAGGGGATGAGCACTGCGCTGTTGGAAGAGATCAAGCTGGTCAACGGCAAGCCGCTCAATCCCAATTTCACCGACTACCGGATTGCCACCAGCATCGACGCGCCGGCCAGCATCGAAGCGATTATCGTGGAAGTGCCGCAGGATGACGGG
This sequence comes from Anaerolineae bacterium, assembly GCA_041912075.1. Classification (GTDB taxonomy): domain Bacteria; phylum Chloroflexota; class Anaerolineae; order SSC4; family Amarolineaceae; genus SSC4. Next base: position 4,590 of record JAYRNS010000107.1, on the reverse strand, counting down.
CCTTACGGGGCGCGGGGTATCGGCGAGCACGCGATGGTGCCGACCGCGCCGGCGATTGCCAACGCCGTCTTCGACGCGGTGGGTGTACGCATCGACCGCATGCCGATCACGGCCGAACGCGTGTGGACAGCGATGCAGTCCTAGAGCCAGTTGCACGGCGAATTCGATCATCTCACCCACAGCCGCAAAGATCGCAAAAGGCAAACCATACGAGTTTGGCCTGCGACTTTGCGGCTTGGCGTGATATGACGAACGTCCTATTCGTACCGCGCCATCCTCTGCTATACTTCCTCCCAGGAACCGCCGGTCATGAACGCGATTGATACCTTTTTCAGCGCCAATATGATCTATGTCTTCTTTTTCTATGGCCTCGCCTTCTTCTCGATGGGGTTGGCGGTGTTCATGGAATCGGGCCGTACAGCCGGTTTTCGCTTGAGCCGGGCGCTGGTGCCGCTCGCGCTGTTCGGCTTGATCCATGGTGGTCACGAATGGTACGAGATGTTCCAACTGATGGCCGCCGCGCAAGGTCAGTTCGAGCCCGGTTTGACCGAAGACTTGCTGCGCGCCGGCCTGCTCGCCGTCAGTTTTCTGCTGCTGCTCGATTTTGGCTTGCGTTTGCTGCCCGGTGCCGACACGCATCCACGCGCGCACTGGTGGCAGCTGGCGGTCTTTGCCGGCTTGTGGCTGATCAGTATCGCCCTGATCGCGCTCCTGTATCGACCGTCGAACGTGCAGCTGGCGGCCGCGGCCGACGTGCTTGCGCGTTATGTCTTGGGAATACCCGGCGCACTGCTCGCCGGTTGGGTCTTGCTGCGCGAGCGGCGTGAGTTTCGGGCGCGCGGCATGGAGACCTACGGGCGTGGTCTGCTTTGGGCCGCCGTCGCGTTTTTCGTTTACGGTGCCGTAGGTCAGCTGTTCGTGCGCACCAGCCTGGTGTTCCCGTCGGGGATCATCAACACCAATCTGTTCCTGGAAACTGTTGGCATTCCCGTGCAGGTCATACGGGGCACGGCCGCCATCGTCATCGCTGTCGGTTTGACCGGCGCCGTACGTGCGTTCGAGGCAGCCAACCGCCAGCAGCTGCAGCAGGCCAACGATGAACGTCTGGCCGCCCTGGAAGCACAGCAGCGGCGGGCCAACGAAGTCGAGGCACTCAACGTTCGCCTGCAAGCTACCGCGCGCGAACTCTCCGCCCTCGTCGAGATGTCGCGTATCCTGGCCTCAACCATCGAGCGCGACCAGCTGCTGCCCACCACCCTACGCCAGATCGTCTACAGCCTGGACGGTGTCTGCTGCAGCCGCATCTACTTGCAGCGGCCGGGTGATGCGCTGGTTCTGGCGGGTGAGTTTCGACGACCGGAAGCGCCGCAGCCCGCGGTGCCGCCGCCCCTGCGTGCTGTGGCCATGATGGCCAACACCGCCGGACAGCCAACCGCGGCCGATCTCGATGGGCACGTGCTGCTGCTGCGGGATATGTCCGCGGAACCTGGTGACAGCGCGGGCGGTGGAGGTCGTCGTCTGCGGGTGCTCGGTGTTCCGTTACAGACCAAGGACGAGCGGTTTGGGGCGCTGGTGATTGCCTCGTTTATTGCAGACACACCGCTCACATCGGCCACCGTTGGACTGACCAGCGCATTCGCCCAACAGATCGCCGCCGCCCTGGAAAATGCGCGCCTCTACGAAGTGGTACAGATGCGTGAGGGGCAGCTGAAGGCGCTGGTGCACCAGCTGGTCAACGCGCAAGAACACGAACGGCAGCGTATTGCGCGTGAACTGCACGACGACACCGGCCAAAAATTGACCGCGCTGGCGATGGGACTGGCCGCGGTGGAGACACAAATCAAGGTACAGGACCTGGCCCGTGCCACCGACCTGCTGCACCATCTACGCGCGCTGAACGACCAAACCGTCGAAGACCTGCGGCACATCATGGCCAACCTGCGGCCGGCCCAGCTGGACGACCTGGGGCTGGTACCGGCCGTGCGCTGGTACATCCAGCAGTACCAGGAGCGGCATCCTGACCTGAAGATGAACTTCGTGGCCACGCGGTTGGCGCGCCGGCTGCCGGCCGAGGTGGAAACGATCCTGTTTCGCATCGTACAGGAAGCGCTGAACAATGTGGCGCGGCATGCGCAGGCGTCGCAGGTGGCAGTGAGTCTCGACCAGGTAGGAAACCAGGTCTGGCTGAAGGTATGTGACAACGGCATCGGTTTTGATCCGGCGCAGCTGCCGGCAGACGAGGGGGGACGCGGTCTGGGTCTGGTCGGGATGCGCGAACGCGCTGCTCTGGTGGGTGGCACCTGCCAGATCGAGGCGAGACCGGGCCACGGGACGTGTATCACGGCCAGTTTGCCGATTGCGGCGTAGCGGACCGGCCGTCCACGATGCCGTCCGCGAATGCTGATCGCGAATGCGCGAATGGATCGGTTTGGCGTGCCGCAGCATGACTGTTGCACTCCAGATTGGCCGCTGCGCGACTGAGGAAGTCATCATGCAAAATCAACGTCCAGAAACGGAAAGCGGACCGCACGACGGTCCCATACGCGTGTTGCTGGTTGACGACCATGCCATGGTGCGGGCTGGTTTGCGGATGCTGCTGAGTGCCGATCCGGGTATCATCATCGTGGGTGAGGCCGAGGACGGTGCGCAGGGGCTGCACCTGGCGCGCGACCTGGTGCCCGACGTGGTTCTGATGGACATCTCGATGCCCGACATGAACGGTATCGAGGCCACGCGCCACATCCGTGAGCTGTGCCCCAGCGTTGCCGTGCTGGCACTGACCATGCATGAGGACGATCAGTACTTCTTCGAGATGTTGGCCGCGGGCGCGTCGGGCTATATCCCCAAGCGGGCGGCACCCGACGATTTGATTGCAGCGATTCGTTCGGTCAAGGGCGGCGGCATGTACTTGTTTCCTTCGGTCGCGCGCCTGCTGGTGCAGGATTATCTTCACCGTGTGGAACCGGGTGGGCATGGGGAACGCTCGTTCGAGGTGTTGACCGAACGCGAGCGGCAAGTGCTCACCCTGATTGCGCAGGGGCACAGCAACCAGGAGATTGCCGACAGCCTGGTCATCAGTATCAAGACTGTCAACCGGCACCGAGAGAACATCATGGCCAAGCTCAACCTGCACAACCGGATCGAGCTGGTGCATTACGCCATCGAAAAGGGTCTCATCGAGCTTGGGTAAAACACCCCAGACAGGAATGGGTATTCTACCCGATTTCATTCTGTACTGTGTTCTGGTATCCTTGGGTACAAGGAATTATCAGAATGCAGTCCTCCACCGAACCGGACGTCTGCTGGCGTGGGCCAGCAGCCCGGACAGGATAGTGGATGATGATCGGGAGGGTACCATGGAAGGCTTGGCGATCTTTTTAGGAGTGTTCATCCGGTTGTTGATACCGGTCCTGGTGCTGCTGCTGGCAGGTGAGTCGGTCCGGCGCATGAGCCACGACTCGATGATCACCTGAGGACCCGCAACGAATAGATGACGCGATTTTGCCGGTAATGTGTGGCGAATCTGCCATAGTTATTTCGTGGCGGGGCCTGAACAAACCGCAGCTGCATTGAACTAGCGGCGTAACTGAATACACAAAGGCGGGTGCCCTGGTCAGGGTGGCCCGCCTTTGTCTTTTATCGGCGTCAGGACGCCTCATGTCACCTCGTGACTTTCCCTGGATGCACGCAGGGCGCGGCCCCGCAGCCCCTCGACACTGACCAGGATCGTTCCCACCAGAATCAATCCAGCCCCCTCGATTTTTGCTCCGCAAAAATCGGAATTGGACTGGCGCCAGGCTCTCACCAAAAAAAGCGCGCTCAGGATCAATGTCACCACTGGTGTGAATGCTTCTACCAGCGAGGCGTTGGTCACCGTCGTTTGCGCCAGACCGCGGTAGTAGAACAGAAAACTGAAGACGGTCATGACCACCAGCAGCGCCAGGGCCAGCCAGGTCACGATGGGTACACCCGTCACCTGCACACCGCCTGCCAGCATCAGCGGCGCCGCGAGTACACCGGCCAGGAGCTGGCGGCCGGCCGCGACGTGGTTGGAGGGCAGCTCGGTGATCAGCTTTTTGCTGACGATCGAGCTGCTACCCCAGGCCAGGGCGATGACGAACGCCATCGCGATGCCAAGGCTTGGTCCCCCGTCGGCAATAATCGTGGGGCCCGTGAGCAGATACAGACCCACCAACGCACTCACCATGCCAACGATGTGCCGCGGCTGCGGTCGTTCGCCCAGGATGAGCACCGCCAACAGGATGGCAAAGGCCGGGTAACTGTTGGTGATAAAGGTTGCGGCGACCATCCGTATCGTCGTCAGCTCGGCCGGTGGCATGCTGGCGACGATGCGCTCGATCACGAAGGGCATCGCGCTCCACAGCAGGACCGAGCCCATGATAAAGAGCAGGCCGGCCTGCGATGCCCGACCCATGCGGGCATCTGGTGCAAGGTTCATGCGTACCTGGCCTCATGGCAAGATGGGCCAAACATACCATGGATTGGGGGAATCAGGAAGATCGCGCCACCATCGACACGGGATGGGACCGCCTGCAGTTTTCGGGAACCGGCGGTACTACCGCGACGTCT
>JAYRNS010000106.1:0-6799 GCA_041912075.1 Anaerolineae bacterium | reverse complement strand
GGGGGGGAGAAGGTTTGTGATTAGATCATAACAGCAAAATGACTGGCGTGCAAGTAATGGTGCATTCAAAGCGTGACGTTGGGCTGCTTTTTGCGACGCGCAGCGCCCGCATGTTTGCCTATGGGGCGCTGTCGGTCATCCTGGCATTGTACCTGGCCGGGATAGGCCTCGCCGAACAACAGATCGGCCTGCTGTTCACGCTGACGTTGGCGGGTGATGCAGCTATCACGCTGATCCTCACGACTTCGGCCGACCGCCTGGGCCGGCGGCGCAGTCTGATGCTCGGTGGGGCGCTGATGGCGCTGGCCGGCACGGTTTTTCTGATGACCCGCCAACCTGCTGGCTGGTGTTTCGGCGTTGCTGGCGGCACGGGTGGCCGGGCGCATCGGTTTGATCAACACGATCTGGCTGAGTGGTTTGCTTCTGGCAGCCGGGTATATGGCTGCGCCGTTCTTAGTGGCCGGTGGTTTGAAGATCGTCTACGACCTGCTGTTGTACCGCAGCTTCCGCGCCATGCAGCCGCCGGAGGAGCAGATGGGCAGCCACAGTCGCTAGGCGTATTTCCCCAATTACCATCTGTGGATGTGGGAACAGCCGCTACCCGGTTTGCGCCGATTTATGATTGACTTCGTTGTGTATGCCCGCTATACTTACGCTATGGCTGATGTGAGAGGTTTCGGCGCACTCAGACACCTGGACAGGCATGGCACTTCACGGACCCCACGCCTAATCCCCCACCATAACACCACCCCTGCTTGCCGCTCATTGCGCCTTGCGGTCTTGGTGCTCCAAATCTGCGCCTTCCTGCTCGAACCCCCTGCGCCGATCCGCGCCCAGACACTGCCGCCATACGTGCGATTCATGCCGTTCGTCGCCACCGCAACAGCATCTGCCTGCCAACCCATCCCCGGCGCCACCTACACCGCGATCTACGTCCCACCCCCACCCACCGACCGGCCGGCCGCGCTGCACGCCGACCTCAACCTGGCCCTGCGCGGCGACCGCCCGACCACCGGTTACCTTGGCCTCGTCGATTACGCAGGCGCGTTCGACCCCCGCGCCCCGCAGCTGCCTGGCCTATTCGCCGACCAGCGCACCGGCACCTTCCGTGCCCTACACCAGGTCTACGACTGGAACTGGGTGTGCAACTGCCGTGGCTCACCGCTGACGACGCCTTCGGTCACTCTGGTCGAACTCGCCACCACCCCTGGCGAAACGTTACACGTACCGCAGTCTGGCTACACCATCGGTAGCAGCCTGGCCTGGGGTGACGCACCAACGGACGATTACGCGGTACTGGTACTGTACGCCACGGCAAACCGCCTCACGCTGAAATACACGCGCACGGACAACGTGGTGCACGGCTATACGCTGCACCTGGAGAATCTGTGCGTCGAACCGCGGCTGCTGGCATTGTACGAACAGTGGAATACGGCGGGGCGCGGACACCTACCGGCGCTGCACGCCGGACAGGCCTTGGGCCGCGCGCGCGACGGCACGGTCGGTGTCGCCATTCGGGATAGTGGGACGTTTCTCGACCCTCGCTCACGCAAAGACTGGTGGCAGGGACGTTAACAAATGGGCGGCCGTGTAGGGGCCGGGGTGCCCGGCCCGTAGGGTCAAACCCGGCCCCGGCACCATTCAGACTAGCGCCGGCGGCGCAGTGCGTACACCGCAGCCGCTGCCAGACCGAGGGCGGCCGGCAGCGCTGTCAACGGAACACCCGCCGCAATCGGTGCCGCATCCACGGCATTGAGTGCGACGGCGGTGGGTCCCTGCACCATCAGCTCCAGCGGTACGATCACCAGGTTCGTGCCGTTGCCCGTACCGGGGTCAGGGTCGTTGCTGGTGATACACAGGTTGCCCGTGTAGGTCCCAACGGCCAGACCAGTCGAATCGAAGGTGACCGCGACAGGCGTGGAACCGCCGGCGCCCGTGCTGCCGTTCGCCGGATTGACGCTGGCCCAGGGGATGTCGCTCGGTGCATCGCAGGTCACAGGCTGGGAAGCCCTTACCAGGCTGATGTCGTCGTAATAAACCGACGATGCCGCGTTGGCAAAGAGGTCCACGGCACCGATATTGAGCGCACCGGCACCGCTGACCTCACCGGTCCAGGTGCCCATGTACAGCAGCTGGTTGTTGTAGTAGAAGGACTGCGTGTCGGCGCCCAGGTCGATCGCCACCCGCAGCTCGACCCATTGACCTCTGACCAGGGGCAGGGTGCCACCTGTGACACCCGTATTGATCACAGCGTTCTGCCCGCCATCGATCATCACCTGCGTTGTCCAGTTGAGACCCGAGCCGGCATCGTTGTAGGTGTTGAGCAAGATGAAGTACGACTGGCCCGTAAAGTTGGCCGGGACGTACTGCCAGGCCGTGTAGGTCCACTGCCCGCTGTTGTAGCCGCTGTACTCGTGCACCAGGTCGGACGCACCCAGGATGTCCACCGAATTGGGTGCGCTGCGCGCCTGGGCGTTGGTGGTGAAGGCGCCGGCTGAGGGATCGTTGGACCAACCCTTCCATCCGCCCTGGCCGTGCATCTGGCTGCCCGTGGCGTAACTGTCGAAATTGTCACTCCAGTCGACCCGTTCGGGTGCACCCGTTGCATCCTCGAAGATGTTCCAGTTCAGGCTGCCACCGCCGGTGTTGGCAATGGTCAGGTTCTGCTGTGTGATCGTATTCGGACCCTGGGCACTGGCCAGGCTGAGCGGGCTGACGTCGATGTTCGGGTCAGTGGCCGGTTCGTTGATCCATGCGCCGGCTGAAAAGACTTCCGATGTGGTCCAGGGGTTGTTGAGTGGCGTCGCGTAGGCGGCTGCGCCAAAGTCCCAGACGTAAATGAAGCCCGGTTCGTCGGTGACCAGGTAGGCTTTGCCATCGTGGCTCACAGCCAGTCCATCGATGTCGGTCTGTCCCGCCGGGTAAGGCGTAATCAGGGTGCCGGTGCCGTCGGCATTGATACGGAACAGGCCAGAGCCATTAGGTGTCGTGTCGTCGTTGGTGGCGTACAGAACACCGGTGTTCGGGTCGGCGGCCAGGCCACCAAAGTCGAAGTCAGCATCGACGTAGTCGATGAACACCGTGGCCACGCGGGTGGTGGTATCGATGGCCCACACGGCCTCGTTGGCGATGTTCTTGACGCCATAGAGCACGCCGTTGTAGAACGCCAGGCCAGTCATGCTTTGGGTGGCGCCGGCTGGGTCGGTGATGGTGCCCAGCGTGGCGACGCTTCCGCCCACCGGCCATTCGTACAGCGTGGAACCGTTGTTGAAGTAGACCTTGTTGTTAGCGGGATCGTAGGCCGATCCCCATACCTGGTAGCCAGTAAACTCCGGCTGGAAAGCGTTGGTGGACGGCTCGACCCGGTACGCCGGTATGGTGACGTCGTCGACGCCAATGAACAGCGGAAATGCAGTGGTGGGTGCCGCGATGTAAGCACCCGATGCTTCAGGTGCTGGCGGCATGGTCTCAGCCTCCCGTGCCTTGGCTTGCTCCATGAGCGTGTCGTCTGTTGGATCGTCGACGACCGGGGCTACACCTGGTACGCTGGTGCTGTGAGCCAACGCGGCTGCCGGCAGCAGCGATGCCAGCAGAACCAGCATGGCCAGAAGGTACAATACGCGCCTGGTTTGCATGAGTGGATCCTCCTCTATGGGATTGTGGTGAATGTGGAGTCTGTCTGCAGGCCTCGAGATTGTTTGGAGAACAAGGCCGCACGGCAGATCATCGAACAGACTCGCAATGGATAGAAACGCAGGGGGATGCGGGGGAAACCTGGATGCCTACAGTTTATCCGAATTCTGCCCATAGGTCAAGTCTAAGAAATTCCTTAAGTCCACCAGTACCACTCGTACGGTGCCTCATCGACAGCGACGTGTCAAAAATCGAAGATTTGCCCCCGGTCGTGTACAATGCACTCTATGGCCGACGTCAACACCCGACCGGCGCATCCCGTGCCCTCGAGCGAATTCACCGTCCAACGTACCTGGCACACCGACCGGCGCAGCCCGGCGCGCTGGCTGTGGTCACACGTCAAACGGCAGCCCTTTTGGATCATGGGCGTCCTGCTGGGTGCGTTTGGTAACGCGGCCCTGGCCGGGGTCGTGCCGCTGGCGGCCGGCTGGGCGTTCAACGCCCTGCTGGCCAATTCGCAGGATCGAGCCGCACTGGCATGGGCTGCGCTCGTCATCGTTGTCAGCCAGGTCATCCGCGGCGTCCTGCAAGTCTTGCGCAACTTCAGCAGTGAGATCATCGGGCAGCGTCTGGAACGCGACACACGCGACGAAATCTACGCCAGCCTGATCGGCAAAAGCATGTCGTTTCACGACGCCCATTCCACCGGCGACCTGATGGCCCGCGCCACCAACGACGTTCGCGAACTCAACCTCATGTTCAACCCCGGTCTCAACCTGGTGATTGGCTCGGCCAATTTTCTGCTGGTGCCGCTGTTGGCGGCGCCGCGCATCCAGCCGCAGCTGATCATTGCGCCGTTTGTTTACCTGCTGCTGTATGTGGGTTCGACCTGGATCTACCTGCGGCAGCTCGCCCCGACGACAACCGCCGTGCGCGAGGAGTTTGGCCACCTGAATGCCACCCTGGCCGAAGCCATCGACGGTGTCGAAACGGTCAAGGGTGCAGCGCAGGAGGCACGCGAAACGACGCGTTTTCGCCGTGCCGTCGATGCCTGGCGGCGCGCATACGTCTGGCAGGGTGACGTCGAAGCACGCTTCTACCAGCTGCTGCTCCTGGGACTGGTCCAGACCGCCGCGCTGGCGCAGAGCCTGATCCTCTACCAGGCCGGCGCCATCAATCTCGGTGACGTCGTCGCCTACAACGGTCTGATGCTGTTGTTTATCTTTCCGACCAACGTCGGCCAGTTCGCCTACTCGCAGGTCTCGTCTGGCCTGGCCAGCGCCCGGCGCATCCTCGAGATCCTCAACGATCGCGGTGGACTGGACGAAAATGCGGGTGGTTATGCGCAGCCCATGCGCGGCGCCCTCGCCTTCGAGAACGTCACCTTCACCTACCAGGACAAACCCACCCTGCACAACGTGACTTTCCGTGTCGAGCCCGGTCAGACCCTGGCCATCGTCGGGCAGACCGGTTCGGGCAAAAGCACTGTCGCCAAGCTGGTCAACCGCATCTACGATGTAGACCAGGGGCGCGTGCTGGTCGATGGGGTCGATGTGCGCGATTGGGACATGGCCGCCCTGCGCCGCCAGATCTCGATCATCGAACAGGATATTTTCCTGTTCTCACGTAGTGTTGCCGATAATATCGCCTTTGGTTGCCAGGATGCCACGACAGAGGAGATTGAAACGGCCGCGCGTAAGGCGCAGGCGCACGATTTCATCGTCGGTTTCCAGGACGGTTATGCCACCGCCGTGGGTGAGCGCGGCGTTACGCTTTCGGGCGGTCAGCGTCAACGCATCGCCCTGGCGCGCGCCTTTTTGACTGATCCGCACATCCTTATTTTGGATGACTCGACGAGCGCCATCGACAGCGCCACCGAAGACCGCATCCAGCGTGCGATCGAGGAGGCGGCGCGCAACCGCACGACGATCCTGATCACCCACCGTCTCTCACAGATCCGCTGGGCCGATCTGATCGTCGTACTCAAGAATGGCCGGATTGCCGCCATTGGTACGCACCAGGACCTGCTGGCCCAGTCCGAAGCCTACCGCAACATCTTTGCGAGCTACGAATAATGTTTGCCGGTCTCGACAGCGAAGCCTACGATCGAACCTACAGTGACCGCGAGTTGATGCGTCGCGTGGCCCGCTATCTGGGTCGCGAGCGACGGCGCGTCATCATTGCCGGTGTCCTGATCGCACTGCTGGCCATTTTGACCGCTGTGCAGTCGCTGGTCGTGGCGGCCGGCATCAACCTGCTCGACCAGGCTCCCAGCACGACGCTGCTGGTTGGGTTAGTGGGGCTTTCGCTGGCCACGGGACTACTGATCTGGTGGGCCAGCTGGTGGCGCCGCCGGCTGCTGGCCCGGGTCACCGGTACGGTCATGGCCGATTTGCGGGTCGATGCTTTCGAAGCGGTCATCAATCACGACCTGTCATTTTTCGACCAGATGCGCGCGGGACGCATCATCAGCCGTATCACCACTGACACGCAGGAGTTTTCACAGGTGATCATCCTGATCACCGACGTGATCAGCCAGCTGCTGTCGCTGGTCATCCTGGCGGTGGTGTTGTTTGCCATTTCCTGGCAGCTGACCCTGGCGGTGCTTTTGGTGTCGGCGGCGATCGTCGTCGTGGCCTACAGTATGCGCAACCTGGCGCGACGGGTCACGCGCCGCGGCTTCCGCGCGATCGCCGAAGTGAATGCGGCGATCCAGGAAGCGGTCAGTGGCATGAGCGTGGCCAAGAACTTCCGCCAGGAAGCCGCCATCTATCGTGACTTCGGACGGGTCAACACGCAGTCCTACGATATGAACCTGCGCCGCGGTTTCGTGCTGTCCAACGTGTTTCCGGTACTCAACATCGTCGGTGGCGTTGGCACGGCACTGCTAGTCTATTTTGGCGGTCTCTCGGCGGCGCAGGGGGCCATCAGCCTCGGTGCCTGGTACCTGTTTGTGACCAGTGTCGATCGTTTCTGGTTTCCCATGGCACAGTTGTCGGCATTCTGGAGCCAGGTGCAGGCCGGGCTGTCGGCGGCCGAACGAATCTTCGCCCTGGTCGATGCCGAACCTACGGTGCAGCAGCGCGCGGCCGTGCAGCCTGGACGGCTGCGTGGTGCGATCGAGTTTGCCAACGTCGATTTTCGTTACACCGAACAGGAGCAGGTC
>JAYRNS010000105.1:0-9960 GCA_041912075.1 Anaerolineae bacterium | reverse complement strand
CAGCTGCTGGCACGCCTGACAGAGTGATTGCCAGTAATAATCCGGGTCCTGCTCGGCCCATCCGGGCTGGGGTGACACGTAGGGCACCAGGGGCACGCGCGCTTTGGCAACCAGGTTGCCGTGCAGGTCGAACAGCAGCGCACGCACACTTTGCGTCCCATTATCGATCGCAAGAATGTATTCCCCCGGCATGGGTCACCTCCAGCGGGTCTCCGAATCCATGATAGACTGCAGAATTACAGCTTACCGCGGCTTCGATCTCCAGACAATGATTCGTTGATTCGTGGCCCCATTCGTTGATGGCAGGGGCGGTCATTTGCGCATTCGTGGTCCTATTCGTGGATGGCCACGCGCGCGCCGGCGGCTCAGCCACCACACCAGCACAACCAACGCAGCCACGGCCATCAGCGGCGGCAGCCAACGTGGGACAAAGGGTGCGGGAGGATGGACACTGACGGCGGTCTGCACCGGTGTCTGCCAATCCGGAATGGTGGACCGTTCGGGCAGACCGTAGTGCTGCTGCCAGAGAGCGAGATAGCGGGTCTCTTCGGCCGCCCAGCGGGCATCGTCCCAGCCTAATTCAGCCTGGCACAGCTCACGCACACGCGGCAAGATGTCACGCCCACCGCCCGGGAGCAGCAGCCCCAGACGTACCCGGCGCAGCATCAGATCATCCAGGTGAACCACTTGTTCGTGCCGTGCCGCCCAGCGCAGCTCCACCCATAGGGTCGGCGTACCTCCGACGATATTCAGCTCACCCGGTCTGGCACACGCGATGAGCTCAGGTGCGGCTGCGCCGTAGCGCCCCAACAACCGCCGGCGCAGCGCCTCGTCGAGGTGCACCGGGGCCGGCCCGCTGCCATCGGCCGCGGCGAAGGTGACCTCTGCGGGAAGTTCGACGGTGACCGTGTCCAGGGCGGAGATGTTCTCGTTCAGTGATGCCAGCTCGGGCAGACGGTCGCGGATCGCTTCCAGCGCATCCAGCGCAATCAGGCGGAAAGTGGTCAGTTTGCCACCGGTCACCGTCAGCAAACCTTCTTCGACCCACACGACGTGGTCGCGCGATTCTTTCGAGGGATCGGCCTTACCGGTCCCTACCACCGGGCGTACACCGGCAAAAGTCGACACGATGTCGTCCAGGTCCAGGTGCAGCGCAGGGAATTCGTCCGTCACGGCCGCCATCAGGTAGGCGACCTCCTGCGGGGTGATGCGCGGCTCGACGTCGAGCGAGTCGGGGTGGTCGACGTCGGTCGTGCCGGCGATCGTCGCGCCCTCCCAGGGAAAGATCACGAGCGGCCGGCCGTCCCAGGGATGGAGAAAGTTGATGGCCTGCGCCAAGGGGAAACGCCATCCCGGAAAGACGATGTGGCTGCCGCGCAAGGGTCGCACGCGTGGGGTCGCATGGACTTCGCCGCGCAGTCGATCGGCCCAGGCACCCGTGGCATTGACCACCGCCCGCGCCCGCAGGTCCAGCCAGCGGTCTGCCAGCTCGTCGTGCAGACGCACGCCGTTGACGGGGCTGCCTGGCTCGTCCGAGGCACGCAGCACGTGCGCCACGCGCGCATAGTTCAACGCGACGCCACCGGCCGTCACGGCTTCCTGGATCACCCGCAGCACCAGACGCGCATCGTCGGTCTGCGCATCGTGGTAACCAAAACCGCCCTCAAGTCCGTCACGCGCAATCGACGGCGCCAGCATGCGCATCTCGCCGGCACTGTAGCGCCGGTGCGTCCACTGCAAGGCCATCAGATCGTACATCGACAGACCGGCGCGGTAGGTCCACGTGCCTGGCCGGTCGCCTTTGTACACAACCAGCAAAAAACCGAGGGGATCGATCAGACCTGGTCCATCGGCCAATAGACGCTCGCGTTCACGCACCGATGCCCACATCAACCCCAATTTGCGGTCCTTGAGATACCGCAGCCCGCCGTGGACCAGCTTGGTGGATCGGCTCGACGTACCCCAGGCATAGTCACGCTGCTCGACGAGGAGTGTCCGCAGCCCCATGCGTGTGGCCTCACGCAGGATACCGGCACCGGTGATGCCGCCACCAACGACGATGATGTCCCAGGGTTGGTCAACCTGCGCCCAAATCGTGTCACGTCCAGCCGGCAGGTTCTCCACGTTGTTTACTCCTTGCGCAATAACTTGCCCGGATTCATGATGCCGGTCGGGTCGAAACGCTGCATCACATCGGCCAGCACGGCCATGCCGAGCTCCCCCTTCTCCGCAGGCAGGTAGGGCGCATGGTCGACCCCCACGCCGTGCTGGTGACTGATGGTGCCGCCATGGGTCACGATGGCTTCGCTGGCGGCTGCCTTGAGCAACTGCCAGCGGCGCAGCGTCTCGTCTGGATTCGACGCAATACGAAACAGGAAGGTGCTGTACACACTGGCGCCGGTCGGGTACAGGTGTGACAGGTGGGTGAAGACGTGGACACGTTCGTCCAGCGCCTGCAAGGCACCACGCAGCGCCGTCTCCACGGCATCGAGAAGGTACGGCACGTTCGTCCAGTTGACGGCCGTTTCGACGGTGTCCACGGCGTAGCCGATTTCCCAGAGGGAGTTACGCAGGTAGGGGGTCATAAAACGGCTCTTGTGCCACTGCTGCCCGAAGGCACGACCCACGTGTACGCCGCCCTGGTGTGCGGCGATGTCCAATACGGCACGGCGCGTGGTTTTGACCAGGGCCGAGCGGCCGCTGAAACCGACGATCAGCATGCACTTGCTGTCATCAAGGCCACGCAGCGACAGAAAACGCTCCAGTGCGCCCAGCAGCCGGCGCCGGCCGGCCAGGGCCAGCGTGGTTTGTGTCTCGACGGTAGTGCTGAGACGCATCAACGACAGCGGCAGCCCGGCCTGGACGATTTGGCGTGCGGCCAACAGCGCACGCTCGAAGTCGGGGAAAAAGATGGCGTGGAAGTCCTCGCGCTCCGGCAGGGGGGAGATGCGCACCGTGGCCTGGGTGATGATGCCCAGACGGCCTTCCGATCCCAACACCAGTTCGCGCAGGTCCGGACCGGCGGCCGACGCCGGCCAGGTGGGTAATTCGAGCAGTCCGGACGGTGTCACCATTCGTCCACCCGCAAAGAGGCGCTCGATGCGCCCGTAACCCAGTGACTGCTGTCCGGTGGAGCGGGTGGCGATCCAGCCGCCCAGGGTGGAGAGCTCGAATGATTGGGGAAAATGCCCCAGCACGTAACCACGTGCGCGCAGCTGCGCCTCAAGGTCGGGACCGGCAATCCCGGCACCAAAGGTGGCCAGCCGGCTGACTTCATCGAAAAACTGCAGACGGTTGAGCCGGCCCAGGTCGACCGTCAGCACCGGCCGGTCACCACGCATGGGGTTGATGTGGCCGACCACGCTGGTACCGCCGCCGTAAGGGATGAGCCACACCTCGGCCTCGCGGGCGTAATCGATGAGCTCCACCACGTCGGCTTCGCTCGTAGGGTAGGCCACGCCATCCGGGTAGGTCCCCAGACGCCCACTGCGCAGGGCAATCCAATCTGGCATGCTCTGCCCGCGTGCGTGCTGCGCCCGATCGGCGGCAGTGGTCATAACAAGGCGGTGCGCAGGCAGGCGGGGGCGCGGCACACTGGCCACGACTTCGTCAAACCGTGCATCCTGCGGTGGCGTGCCAGCGCCTACCAGCTGCTCCAACAACTGCACGGTCGTGTTCGGTACTGGATACGACGTTGCGGTGTCACCCCAGCCGTTCCAGCGGCGCATAATTCACCTCCGATCGCCGGCCCTGCGAGATTGGACCTTGACTACAATCCCGCCTCGCGAAAGGCCGCGCTCACGATGGAGAGAGCTTCTTCCTGAATCTGCTGCAAATGCCGCGTGCCCTTGAAGCTCTCGGCATACACTTTGTAGATGTTTTCAGTCCCCGAAGGACGGGCGGCAAACCAGCCGTTGGCGGTGATAACCTTCAGCCCGCCGATCGGTGCGTCATTGCCGGGTGCACGCGTCAGACGGGCAATGATCGGCTCACCGGCCATGGTCGTGGCGGTTACCATCTCGGGCGAGAGGTTGGCCAGGACGGTTTTTTCAGCCGGTGTGGCCGGGGCGTCCATCCGTTCGTACACCGGCGAGCCGAAGCGTGCCTGCAGGTCACCGTAGTGCTCGCCCGGGTCGC
The DNA here is from genome assembly GCA_041912075.1 of Anaerolineae bacterium. GTDB lineage: Bacteria > Chloroflexota > Anaerolineae > SSC4 > Amarolineaceae > SSC4. The sequence continues at coordinate 5,823 of JAYRNS010000105.1, read as the reverse complement.
GCCCCGTCACGGCGGTGATCTCGGCCGCCAACAGGTCCATGATGATGCCGTCTTTGTCGGTGGTCCACACGGTACCGTCACGCCGCAAGTACGACGCACCGGCGCTCTCTTCGCCACCGAAACCAAACGAACCATCCACCAGCCCGTCGACGAACCACTTGAATCCCACCGGCACCTCGGCCAGGCGCCGTCCCAAGGCACCCGCCACCCGGTCGATCATCGAGCTGGAAACCAGCGTCTTACCCACGGCCGCGTCAGCCCGCCAGCCCGGCCGGTTCTGGTACAGGTACCAGATCGCCACCGCCAGGAAGTGGTTGGGGTTCATCAGCCCGCCGCTCGATGTGACGATGCCGTGGCGGTCGGCGTCGGGGTCGTTGCCAAAGGCGATGTCATACTGGCTCTTGAGCCGGATCAGGCCGGCCATCGCATAGGGTGACGAGCAGTCCATCCGGATCTTGCCGTCTTTGTCGACGTGCATAAATGAAAAGGTGGGATCGACCGCGCGGTTCACCACATCGATCTCGACACCGTATTCGTCACGAATCGGGTCCCACACCGGCAGAGCCGCCCCGCCCATGGGGTCGACGCCGATGCGCAGACCGGCGGCCGCAATCGCCTCCAGGTTGACGACGTTGCGCAGGTCACGCACGTAGGGTCCGACGTAATCGACCTCGTAGGTCGTGGCGGAGCGGCGTGCGCGCGGGTAGGGCACCCGCTTTACGGCGTTCAGACCGCTGCGCAGGATACCGTTGGCGCGATCCTGGATCACGCGCGTGGTGCCAGTGTCGGCTGGTCCACCCGAGGGTGGGTTGTATTTGAAGCCGCCGTCGTCCGGTGGGTTGTGTGACGGCGTGATGACGATACCATCGGCCAGGCCGGCGGTGCGCCCCCGGTTGAAGGTTAAGATGGCGTGGGAGATGATGGGTGTCGCTGTGTAGCCGAGGCCCTCCTGGATCATGACCTCCACGCCGTTGCCGGCAAATACCTCGACCGCGGTGGCCAGCGCCGGCTCTGACAGCGCATGGGTATCCATACCGACAAAAAGTGGACCGCTGATGCCGGCACCCTGGCGGTATTCCACGATCGCCTGGCAGATGGCCAGGATGTGATCCTCATTGAAGCTGTTGTGAACCGACGAACCGCGATGGCCGGACGTGCCAAAGGCCACCTGCTGATTGGGGTCATCGACGTCAGGATGATGGGTGTAGTAGGCGGAAATGAGCCGCGGGATATTGGTCAGAAGCTCGCGCGGCGCCGGCTTGCCGGCCAAGGGACTGAGAGCCATGGGCATCCTCCAGGACAGATTCTCGAACGAGGTCTACTGCCAGTTTACCGCCGGAAACGTGCTTGTCAAATTTCTTTGCATTAAAAATGTGTCACACACCATCAGCTGGCTGTTCATGTCTTTTTCATGTCATTTGTGTATAACGGAACGAGAAGACGCTCTCCGAGCGCGATGGTTTGCACCCTCGCCCCCGCGCGTCGACCACCTGAGATGCAGTCTATGCCGGTGCAGGGCAGTTGGAGCCAAAGATTCCCTGCAGCGGCACCAGGCGCAATGGCGCGCCGCCCCCGGACGCATTGTGTATGGAGGTTGACCATGTCCCGCGTCGTGTTACGTGCCTCGACCGTGTTATGTCTATTGGCACTGGTCACGCTGCTGACCGGCTGCCCGCCGGCGCCACCTGTGGCGCCGCCTGAATCACCTGAGGCAGCTTCCCCAGAAGTCGTGGCGGCCACACCGCTGCCACTCACCGCAACCCCTGAGCCACCGGCCCCGACGCCGGAACCACCCACACCGACACTGGTCCCACCAACGCCAACATCGACACCCACGCCGCAACCACCCACGGCCACACCCACTGCGGAACCGCCCACGGCGACACCCACCGAAGTTCCGCCAACCGATACGCCGGCGCCCACGGTGCCGCCGACGCCAGCGACACCCCAGGCCGTTGTCGGCAGCAAGGGTTTGAATGTGCGCGGCGGTCCGGGTACCAACTACCCAATCCTGACCTTTGCCAAGGGTGGCAGCCGCTACGACATCGTCGGTAAGACCCAGGATGGCTCCTGGTGGCAGGTGTGCTGCATTGGGGCCAAAAATGACAAGGGCTGGATGGCGGCCAAATACGTCACAACGGCCGGCGACACCGCGGCTATCGCCGTGGTCACCGATATCCCCACACCTCCGCCCGCACCCACCGCCGCACCGGCACCGGTTGGTGGTGGTGCCGCGCCGGCAGCCGGCGGGCCGCGCGGTGTGCTGCTCTACTCCGTGGCCAACATGAACGAAGGCCGTTGGGAGCTGTGGGAGTACAATTTCGGCAGCGGCCAGGCGCGCAAGCTCTTCGATTGGCGCACCGAGGTTGCATTCACGCCTAACTACCGCCAGATTGCGTACTTTGCCTGGCCACCCGCCGTCGGTCGTGAAGGCACGGGTATCTGGGTGATGAATGCCGATTACAGCGGTGAACGCCTGATCATCCGCGGCGGAGAATATCCGTCCTGGTCACCCGACGGTGGCCGTCTGACCGGTGGTGATGGGGAGACTGTCTACATCTTCAATGCGGACGGTGGTGGTTTGCGCCCGCTGGTCAACGGCGAATACCCGGCCTGGAGCCCTAACAGCAACTGGATCGCCCATCGCGCGTGCAACGGCGGGGCGTGTGGCATCTACCTGACTGACGCCGACACCGGTGCGCAGCAGCGGCTCACAACTGGCGGCGGCGATGGCCAGCCAGCGTGGAGCCCCAACGGCCGGCAAATTGCCTACATCTCCAAGGATGACGGCAATTTCGAGATCTACCGGATCAACAGCGATGGCAGCGGCAAAGTGCGGCTGACCACCAGCCCGAACAGTGACGGTCTGCCGGTTTGGTCGCCGGATGGCAACTGGATCGCGTTCCGCTCGGATCGCAGCGGCAATTGGGCGATTTATGTCATGCGCGCCGATGGATCGGACGTGCGCAAGGTCACCGATGCCGATGTGCTGCCGGTTTGGTTCTATGAGAAGATGGCGTGGAGGCGGTAGGGAGGGAGTACGGAGTAGGGAGTAGGGAGTACGGTGACCCGTCCGATGGTTCCGCACCCTCAAGTGCGGAACCGTGTTTCGTGGGCGAGGCGTGCGGCGCGTGGGTGTGCGGCACGCCTCGCTCATTGAGCATCCAAGTCAGAGTGCGACGCGGCCGCTGTCATGATCGAAGAGGTCCAGCACAGCCGCGGGGTCGGGCAGCAGCACTTGCGCCCCAGCCGCCAGGAGCTCTTCGGCCTCGCGAAACCCCCAGAGCACACCAGCCGGATACATTCCTGCGGCTACCGCGGTCAGCATGTCGACGCCTGAATCACCCAGGAAGACAACTTCGGCCGGCGTGACCTGCATGGCCCGGGCCACTTCGAGTGCCCCGGTCGGGTTCGGTTTGGTTGGCACTCCTTCGCGCTGGCCAAACACCTGATCGAACGACCAGCGGCCCAGGAAGGTGCTGACAATGTCGACCACGTTGTTGTGTGGTTTGTTGGACAACACGCTGAGCTGGATGCCGCGCGCCACCAGGCCGTCGAGCATCATCGGGATCCCCGCATAGGGTTGGGTTTTTACGCGCCAGTTGATGCCGTAATCCTCACGAAATGCGGCCAGACAGGCTTCGACGTTCGCCGGCGTACGCGCCGGCTCGGGGAGGGCACGCTGAATCAGCACGCGTGCCCCTTCGCCCACGTAGTAGCGGTAGGCAGCGGCCGGATGAGGGGGGTAACCGCGTGCGATCAGGACGCGGTTGGTAGCATCTGCCAGATCGTCCAGCGTGTCGATCAGCGTGCCGTCGAGATCGAACAAAATTGCTCGCCAGGGCATCGTCTACACCTTTCGGGCGTCGACCAACGCCTCCAGCCGGTCCACAAGACCGGCCATGATGTCGAATGCCCGGTCGACCGGTTCAGGCTGTGTCAGGTCGGCGCCGGCCAGTCGCAGCGCATCAAGCGGATAGAGCGAGCTACCAGCCTGGAGAAACTGGCGGTAGGCCATGGCGGCGCCCGGCTCGCCATCCAAGATACGCTGCGCCAGGGCGTGCGCGGCCGCAATGCCGGTGGCGTACTGGAAAACGTAATAATCCTCATAGAGGTGGGGGAACGTCGCCCAGGTCATCCCGACCCGCGAGCGGTCCAGCGCAACGGTTGAGCCGAACCCCTCCGCGTACAGGTCAGCCATGATCTCGACCATGTCATCGGCGTTGAGGCCTTCGCCGCGTTCGATACGTTCGTGAGTTTCCAGCTCGAAACGCGCCAGGGTAGGCATGATAAAGAAATAGCGGTAGAAGTTGAACATCGCTTCTTCGATCACGCTGAGCTGGAAAACGGGGTCGGGGTTGTGCGCCAGGAGGTGCGCCCGCAGCATCGCCTGGTGGAAATTCGAAGCCACTTCGGCCACGAACATCGAGTAGTCGCTGTAAACCACCGGCTGGTGCTGCCAGGTCAGATACGAGTGCATCGAATGCCCCAGCTCGTGCGCCAGGGTGCTCAGGCTCATCGTATCTTCACGGTAGCTCATGACGATGAACGGATGTGTGCCTTGGGTTCCGCCCGAAAAGGCGCCACCCACTTTGCCCTGGTTGGGCAGCAGGTCGATCCAGCGCTCTTCGAGACAGCCACGGCGCATCGTACGCACGTAGTCCTCACCCAATGGCAGCAAACCGTCACAGATCCAGTCGACCGCTGTTGCATAGGAAATCTGTGGGCGTTGGGCCGTCAGCGGCGCCCACATGTCGTAGGGCTGCAGCGTGTCGACACCCAGCGCCCGCTGGCGCACGGCAAAATAGCGGTGCCAGGTGGGCAGGTTCTTGCGGAACGTGGCAATCAGGTTGTGGAAAACTGATGGCGGCAGGTTGGTGGCCGACAGGTTGGCTTCCAGGGTTGACGGGTAGTTCCGAACGCGCATGCGGAACACGTTTTGTTTGATCGAAGTGACCAGGCTGCTGGCAAAGGTATTCTTGAACGCGAGAAAACCGTCGTAATAACTCTCCCAAGCCGCGCGGCGTGCGGTTCGATCGGCCCCCAGCAGCACGTCCAGCATCGTGGTGTGAGTCACCGGGATGGTGCGGCCGTTCTCGCCCGTGGCGGATGCGAACTTCATGTCGGCGTTCATCAGCATGTCGACCACCTGGTACGTGCCGCCAAACGGGTCCGCCACCATGCCCAGGAGCTGTTCGACCTCGCTGGAGCGCAGGTGGGCTGCGCGGCGCAGGAGATCGTCGATGTAGTGCGCGTAAACGGCCAGGCGTGGTTCTTCATCCAGCCAACGCCGCAGCGTGTCACTGCCCACGGCCAACAGTTCTGGCGCCATGAAGGCGATCGCACCAAGCACCTGTCCAATCAAACCCTGGGCGCGGCTGGCCATGCGGGTCGCGGCAGTATCGCCGGTGTCGACCGCCTGCGATAACATCGCATAGGTCATCACCTTGCCCATGCGGGTCAGCAGTTCGTCACGCGCAGCCAGTGCATCGGCCGCCACGCCCGGCCCATCGGCCATGTGTCCGCGCCACACGTCGAGCGTGCTGAGATCGGCGGTAATTTGTTGGAAGGCGGTATCCCATGCTTCCATGGATGGAAACACGCTGGGGGCATTCCAGGTAAATTCGGTGGGAATTGCACTGCGTGGGGGGAGCCCATTTGAGGTCATCATCGTCGTTGCCTCGGCGTAAAGGATGTAGGCTCCATTGTATTGGAAGATGGCCGCCTGTCAAACCGGGTTAGCCTGCCCGGCGCACGGTTGATTCGTGCGCCGGGGAAAGCAGAACGGCCGGAACATCACGGCTTGCCACTGGTGCAACTGTG
>JAYRNS010000104.1:0-3166 GCA_041912075.1 Anaerolineae bacterium | reverse complement strand
TGGCCATCCCGGCAATAACCACGACCACAATCATCAAAACCGACAGCATCAGCCGCAGGGTCCACGTACCGTCCAGCGGGGCGCGGGCGCTCTCTTTGTCGCGTGCAATCTCGCGTACCAGCACGCGCGAGTTGCTGAACTCCGTGATCATGATGGCCAGCTCGATGAACGAGATGACGTAGCCGTAACGCCCAAAGCCGGCCTGGCTGAGATAACGCGCCACCACCCCCAGCAGGAAAAAGCCCATGACCGCCTCGAGCACATAGGCGATGAGCAGATATCCTGTGTTGACGGCGATTCGGCGCGGGCGCGGCTCGTCGATTTTGGATTTTGGATTTTGGATTTTGGATTCGTTCATCAAGTTGTATAAGCCGGTATCACAACGGCCACCAAGGCAATGAGATCGAGCAATATGAGCCCGGCCAGGTACAAAACCAGGCTGTGCCGCAGGTGCCAGCGCTGCGACCAGAAGCGTAAGCCGGTGACGCCCAATAACACGGTCGGGATCAGGACCGGGTAGAGATAGCGGGCCTGCGGCTGCCATCCCCACACCAGCAGCGGCACCAGCAAGATCGCCCCGGCCAGGGCAATCGCCAGCACCGACCAGCGGGCCACACCCACGGGAAACTGCCACGTGGCCCGCTCCAGCGGCTGCATGTGCCGGTAACGGATGCTCCACCTCCACAAACCCGCGACGGCCAATCCGCTCACGACTGCCAGCACGGCATACACCGGCAGTGGCAGCGGCAGCTGCAGCCAGCCAAAATAACCCCAGAAACCCGGCAGCAGCAGCGCTGCATACCACGCACGCCAGCACCAGGCATCGCTGCACGACACACACAAGCCACCCGCACAGCGCGTACCACCTGCTGGCACCGTCTGCTGCGCAGCCATCCAGCTCACGCGCAACGGGCGCAGCAGGATCAGACGCGCCTGGCCCAGCCACGGCTCAACATAACGATCGAACAGCGGTTTCCACAGCCGGCTGCCCCAGGTGGTACCTTGTTCCAGCCCCGGGTTGCGCAGGAGGTTGGCCGCGCGGCCCGTGATCGTCAACGACGCATCGTCCACTTCGATGACCCCAGTCTCGCTCGCCGCATCCCCCATGCCCGGTGAGACCAGGACACGCAGCTCCGTCGTGTCCGCAGCCACGGGATGAACCACTTCCAGCCACTGCCAGTCACCGGTGCCGCGACCAAACGCGCGGCTGAGCTGACCATCATCGCGCACGGCCAGACGCAGCGGCTGTCCCGCGGGCGCCCGTACCCACGCGCCAAAACGCACCGTCTGTCCCTGGACAACCGGCAGCAGCTCCCAGTTCAGCACCTGGTATAAACGTCCAAAGGACTGTGTGTCAGCATCGACCACGCGTACCCCGTAGTGACCGCCGTGTGCCGCCTGTGGCGTACGCCCCGAATCCCACGCTTGGTTGCGCCCGCCCCATGCCCACGGCTGTGGGCTCGGAATCAGGGCCAGGAGCAGCAGGGTCAGCAGAACAATCGCCGCCGCCGTGCGTGCCCGCCACTGTTGCCAGGCCCGAACCAACCACCATCCCGCGGCTGCCGCAGCCAGCGGCACGAGCACAATCCCCGTTTTTTTGACAAACACCGCCAGCAGGCTGGTCAGAACCAGGGCCAGCGCCACCACGCCGCGTGGCCGGTGCACCAGACGCACCAGCAGGCCAAACGCCACAGCACCCACCAGCGTCACCAGGCTGTCGTTGTTAACCCCCGCGCTCAAAAAGGCCAGCATCGGCAGACCCGCCAACGTTGCGGCCACAGCAGCCACCGGCCGCGGCCGCCTGGACCACACCGGGCGCACCGCCCACCAGGCCGCTGGCACCGTCAACACAAAAAACAACCCTGACACCAGCCGCATCAGGTGGACCTGTGCGGGCAGTGACAGGGGCAGGCCGCAGACAAGGGCCGGCACAAGATAGTACAACGGCGGCTCGTCACCACTCTGCCGTCCGGCATTGCGCAAAAACGGATCGTCGGCAAAGCCGGCTGGCGTCCGGTCGGGCATGGGCTGCCGGACGCGAGTCCAAAACTGCTGTTCCACCAGCGAGCGCACAATCGCCTGCTGCACGGCTGGCTGGGCTGTTTCGGGTGAGACACCTCGGAACTGCTGAGCCAGCAGACACGCGTACTCGACGTGGGCCGGCTCATCGGGCACCTGCCACAGCGGGACGGCCACATTGTAGACCAGTACGTGCAGTGTTGCCCACACCACCAGGGCACTCAGCCAGGCACGGCTGTCAGCCACCCCAGACCTGGACCGTGCAACCTGTGGACTCGGTGCGTCGACTGATGTTGACCCCCGCACCCCGCGCTCAATGCGCAGGCGTCTGTGCATTCGCCAGCTTGGGGCGCCGGGCAAAAAACCGGTCCCACAGCAGCGCCAGCCCCACACCGACAACCAGGCCGCCCAGGGCTGCCACCGCCAGGCGCAGCGCCAGCGGCCAGGCGGTTGATTGCTGCGGGTTTTGGGCACGCTCCAGGATCTCGACCCCAATCGGGTCGATTGCCTGCTGGTAGGCAACCTCGTTCAATTTGCGCAGCACCGCGGTATACGCCTCACTTGACAGGTCGCGCTGCTGCTGCAGTTCATACAACCGGGCATCTTCGGAGGCCAGCTGTGTCTGCAGCCGGTTGACCTCACCGTCGAGCCAGGTGGTCGAGTCGTGCACGCTGGCGGCTTCACGCTGCAGTAGGTTCGCCCAGCCGGCCAGATCGTCGTTCGCCGGGCGTTGGTCGGGCTGCAGTGCCGGGCGCATCAAGAGCACGCCCGTGTCGAGCAGGTCCCACGCCACCGAGTCAGCCGTCCGGCTGCCGGCCTGCACTTCTTGCACCTGGGTCAGCAAACGGTTCAATATGTCGCCAGCCAGCCGGTAATCAGCGAGCAGCGTTGCCTTGCTGTCGAGCTCTTTTTGCGTCGGCTCCAGCGGGTTGTCGCCCCGCGCCGTGTTGGCGATACCCAGGGCCAGCCCGGTTTCGGCCTTGAACTGCTCCAATGCCGACAGGGCCTGTTTCTGTTCCGTGCTGAACTGTTGTTCAGGTCCTGATACCTGCTGGGCCACCAGGGCTGTGCCATAGGTTTCTGACACCGCCGTCTGCAGTACGTCGCTCCAGGCGTTGGCGAGGTCAGCCGCCGCTTCGGCGGTCGG
>JAYRNS010000103.1:0-4582 GCA_041912075.1 Anaerolineae bacterium | reverse complement strand
TTACTGCTGGTGATTTTCCACGAATGATGGGTCAACCGCCAATCAGCGCCAACCGGCGCGAACAGGGACCGCGTGCCCGGCTGCGTTGTGTGGGTTCACCCCCTATTCTGTTCGCACGGCTCACCACAACGCCTGACCAAACCATTCCAATTTAGCGTAGATTTGCGCCCATTGGTGGTACCAAAGAATTCGCGGGACCTCCGGCGGCCGGTTGTTGACGCTCGCACAAGGCAGTGTTATACTCATTACTATGCGAGTTGGTATTCTGGGTGGCACCTTCGATCCGCCGCACATTGGGCATCTGATCCTGGCCGAAGAGGCCTGGTTTCAGCTCCAGCTGGACGTGGTCTACTTCGTGCCGGCGGGGACACCGCCGCACAAGCGCGGCCAGCCGATATCGCCGGCGGAAACACGCGTGGCGATGGTGGCGGCGGCGGTTGCGGGCAACGAGCACCTGGCCCTGCTGCGCAGCGACGTCGACCGGCCCGGTCCGCACTACACCGTCGACATGGTGCAGATCGTGCGTGACCAGCTGCCGGCTGGGACCGAGCTCTTTTTTCTGATGGGGGCCGACTCGCTGCGCGACTTACCCACCTGGTACCAGGCGCCGCGGCTGGTGGCGACGTGCCGTCTGGTGGCATTGACCCGGCACGACGTCGAGCTGGACTGGGAGAAGCTGGAGCAGGCGTTGCCTGGCCTGCGCCAGCGGGTGATCCTGCTCGACATGCCGGAGCTAGAAATTGCATCGAACGTGCTGCGCGAGCGGGTACGGACCGGCCAGCCGGTGCGGTACCAGGTGCCAGCCGCGGTCGAACAGATCATACGTGAGCAACGACTCTATGTTTTTTGATGAAGCCAAGATATTTGTCAAAGCGGGGGATGGTGGCAACGGGTGTGTCGCCTTTCGTCGTGAGAAGTTCATCCGGTTTGGCGGTCCGTTTGGGGGCAATGGTGGCAAGGGGGGCGACGTCTACCTGGAGGCCACGCGCGACGCCAACACCCTGGTCGCGTTTAGCCACCAGAGCCATTTCCGTGCCGGGCGCGGCGTGCACGGCGGCGGCAAAGGCAAGACGGGTGCCCAGGGCGGCGACGTCGTGATTGCCGTACCCCGCGGCACGGTGGTGTACGAGGCCGATTCGGGTGAGCTGTTGGGTGACCTGGTGGTGAATGGGCAGCGGCTGCTGGTGGCGCGCGGCGGGCGGGGCGGACGGGGCAACATGGCCTTCAAGAGTGCCACCAACCAGGCCCCGCGCATTGCCGAAAACGGCGAACCGGGGGAAGCGCGTTGGGTGCGGCTGGAGCTCAAGCTCATTGCCGACGTGGGGATCGTGGGTGTGCCCAATGCCGGCAAGTCGACCCTGTTGAGTGTCATCAGCCGGGCCAAGCCAAAGATTGCCGACTATCCCTTTACCACCCTGGAGCCCAACCTGGGTGTGGTGGTTGTGGGTGATAAAGATTTTGTCGCCGCCGACATTCCTGGGTTGATCGAGGGGGCGCACACAGGCGCCGGCCTGGGCCACCAGTTCCTGCGGCACATCGAGCGCACGCGCCTCTTGATTCACCTGCTCAACGGCATCAGTCCTGACCCATTGGGCGACTTCGAGGCGATCAACCAGGAGTTGGAGCTGTTCAACCCGGCGTTGGCCGGCAAGCCGCAGATCGTGGTATTCAACAAGATGGACCTGCCGGAAGCGCGGCTGCACTGGCCAGACGTACAGGCTGCACTACGGGCACAGGGGTTCGAGCCGCTGGCGATCGCGGCGGCGACGGGTGAGCGCGTGCAGGATCTGCTGCATCAGGTGGTCGAGACCCTGGCCGGGCTGCCGGTGGTGGTGCCGGTGGTGGAGGAAGAGGCTGTCTTCACGCCGCTGTCTGACGAGAAAGCGTTTACCATTGAGCGCGAAGCCGACGGTGGGCGCCGCGTGCGCGGCGTGGCCATCGAGCGTGCCGCGGCGATGACCAACTGGGACTACTACGAGGCCGCCATGCGTTTCCAGCGCATCCTCAGCGCCATGGGCATCCTCGACGCCCTGACCGATGATGGGATCGACGACGGGGATGTCGTGCGGATTGCGGAGGTGGAGCTGACGTGGGGGGAGGAGTGGTGAGGGGCGTTGCGCTAACCGTCTGATGGCACGAGTGGACCACCTGTATGTGTCAGGAGGATGAATGGAAGGCCGGGACCCAGCATTCATTGACTTGAGAGCAGTGCTGGCAGAGTTATTCGACGACAGAGCAAGCATTAGACAATTCGCCAAAGATGCCGGGCTGAATGTATCTTTGATAGCATTTAGCGACCGGGCTATCAATACTTGGGAATCTGTACTGGAGGAGGCTGAACGCAATAAATGCTTAACTGATCTCCTGAATCTGGTCAAAGCCCCTTACGAGAGATTGTTGGCGGCAATCACAAGATACGAAACGCTTACGAGCGTCAAACTTCCCGACGCTGCTATCTATAAAACACCAGAAATACCTCGCGTCCCGTCGCGAGTCGAAATGCAAAATGTAGAGCGGTGGTTCAAGCAGCGCGGATTTTCAAACAATCCTTTTGCCAACTACGAGGCTGAGTCCGAAGATCGCCTACCCGAGTATTTTGTAGACACTCTATTTTACGACTATATCTGGGGGAACGAGCAACACCCTCGCAGCATGATAATCGCCGCTGAACGCGGCTGCGGAAAGAGTGCCCATCGGATCATGATCGCTCGGGCATGCCGTCCCTGCAATCCTAAGTCTGATATCCTTGCTGTCGAATATGCTGGTTTTGATTGGCCGGAAGGAATTAAGGACCCGCTTCCAAGCAGCTCCCTGCTTGATACCCACCTTGCCCTCCTGTTGGGTGCCTCGGTCGACGTTTTCGTTGACACGCTCATCAATGATAACGCCTTGGCGCTGGCCATGCTTTCCAAGAACGTCGGCCGCTTGAAGTGGTTCTGGATAACATATGGTTCAACTGTCAATCAACCGTCGAATTTCTACGCACAAATTACCAATGAGCTACGCACATACTCACTGGACTCAGCTGAATTGGTGGATCGAAATAAGTTTGTGGACCACTGGTACGCCTCGACCTTATCGCCCATTTTTAGAGAGACTCCGGCGTGGGAATGTTCATCTGTACGGCTGTTGTGCGACTTAGTTGATACAGCACCAGAACCTCTAGGGTTTCGCCGGATATCCGCCAGCAAACTCTACGGCCACTTGGTGAACTTGGTTCGATCGGTGGGCTTGCAGGCCATATATATCCTAGTCGATGGTGTGGATGAACTGCGTGCTTTGACTTCAAAACCTGAGCAAGTGGCTGACCTGTTAGGCCCGTTGATCGCCGAGTCTCCCTTGATGGAAGTTCCCGGTGCTGCATTCAAAATTTTCCTTCCTCTCGATGTGGTTCGTGCGTTAGATAAGTACTTTGCAGTCGCGGTGCGGCAGATTCCTGTTCGGCGGCTATACTGGACAGAAGATGCCCTGGTTGAGCTACTTGCTGAACGCCTTAGCGTTTTCTATGAGAAACCAGACAAGCCAGGCATTACAGATATGGGTCAGCTATGCGATACTGATCTTTCTGCAGATATCAGGGGATACCTCATTAATGCCGCACAAGGTGTTCCACGTCGTTTGCTTCGTGTTGCAGAGCAATTAGTGATCGAACACTGCCGAAATGCTTCTGACGAGGAGGCTATCCGACGTCAAGCATGGGTGGCAACTCAGAGGGCACCTGAACTTCGAGATGTTTTTGGCCCGCAGCCGGCAATATGACCCTAACGCGCGCTTCCTGGAATGGAATGGGTGTGGCTCAATGTCATTGGAGTTCAGCGATACACACGAGTTAGGCAATGACCAAGACCACAATGGCGTCCCCACAACCCTCTGACCGGAACACCTTGTCCAAAGGGAACGCCATCACGCGCCCGGCACTCTCGGAAACCGAGCTAGCCAGTGTTACTCGCTGGCTGAAAAACCACGGCTTCGCCGAAAACCCCTTTGCCGACCAGGAGGCCGACCGCGAACGCCGCTTGCCTGAATACTTCGTCGAGACCCCGTTTTACGAGGACATCCTAGGCGACGGCAACGTGCCACGCAGCATGGTGATTGGTGCCGGGCGGGGGTGTGGCAAGAGTGCGCACCGGGTCATGGTGGCGCGGGCCTGCCGGCCGCAAAACCCGGAATCACCCATCCTGGCTGTCGAGTACACGTCATTCGGCTGGCTGGGCGAAGCCATCGAGCGCGGTCTGCGTGAACCGCTGCTGCACCACCATCTCAACGCACTTTTGGAAATTACAGTCGAAGCTCTCATCGATCTCCTGGTCAGTGCCGACGACCTGGCCCGGCAAATGCCCGTCGAACAGCTGGGCCGTCTGAAGTGGTTCTGGCAGACCTATGGCACGACAGCAGCGCAGCCGTCGCTCTATTATCAGCGATTGACTAACTCGGATGCCGAGCAAATCCAGCCCGCGAACCTCGTGCCGTGGCCAGCGTTCCACGCGAGTTGGCAGACCGGGCAGTTGGTTTCGGTTCTGCAAACCACCCCGGCCTGGGAAGCGCCGCGGGTTCGCCTGCTGGCTCACCTGGTTGATGCCCT
>JAYRNS010000102.1:0-10182 GCA_041912075.1 Anaerolineae bacterium | reverse complement strand
GATCGACGACGAGGCTGTAGCGCGCGGTCTGTTCGATACCGCCAGCGAGTGGGCGCACCAGGCTGGTTTGAACCTGCTGATTGGCCCCAAAGGCATGCTGCAGGGCGATGGGATTGGCATGCTGGTCGAGGGTTTCGAGCATCGTCCGGCCATGGGAATCCCCTACAACTACGCATATTACCCGCGGCTGGTCACGGACCTTGGCTTCGAGAAGGAAACCGATTTTATGTCGGGCTATCTCTCCGGTAAGCATGAGCTGCCGGCGCGTTACGCCGAAGTGGCGGCCAAAGTCAGCGCCCGGCGTGGTCTTTCGATCAAATCCTTTGCCAGCGACAAAGAGCTGCGCCAGTGGATCGACCGGATCGGCCAGACCTACAACGATGCCTTCGTGGCCAATTGGGAGTATGCACCCATTACCCCCGCTGAGATGAAGATCATTGCCGATCGATTGATCTCCATTTCGAACCCGCGTTTGATCAAACTGGTGATGAAAGGCGACGAGATCGTTGGTTTTGTGTTTGCGTTTCCCGACATCTCGGCCGCGATTCAGAAGGCACAGGGCCGCATCTGGCCGATTGGCTGGTTCTATTTGCTGCGGGAATTCAAGCGCACGCGCTGGGTGAACTTCAACGGTTTGGGTCTTCTGCCGGCACACCAGGGCAGCGGCGGTACGGTGCTGTTATTCAACGAGGTAGCCAAAAGCGCCGCGGCGTTCGATTTCGACCACGCCGACGTCGTCCAGGTCGAAGAAGGGAATGCCAAGAGCCAGGCTGAGATGGCGACCATCGGGGTGCGTTGGTACAAACGGCACCGCGTCTTTCGACGAGCGATTTGAAACGGCTTCTCAAATTCGCCAGGAATTGGGTAGTTCCTGCCGGGCCGGGCGCAGGGTATCCAGGACAGACTGCAGGCCGGTGACGTCACCGTAGGCCATCACGCGCAGCCCGCGGTCACCGAACACCACCAGCACCAAACGAGCCGGCTCTCCGGTGAAGGTCGTGATATCCAGCTGCAGTGCGGGTATACCATCGATGGTACGCGGGGTAATCGTGCGGATGTCCGGCCCTTCCTGGCGCACTTCGTCGAACAGCTGTCCCAGGGTGGTCGACCCAATCACCGGCACAATTTCGATCTTCGCGGGTGCTGCCGTGCCGGTGGCCAGGGTAGCCGTGACGCTGGCCGTGGGATAAAGCGTGGTGAGCCACCCTTCCTGGAAATCGACCGACCACGAAGCGGGGTACTCCAAGGCATAATTGGCTGTGTCGTCCTGCAGGGTATAAATCGCTGGTGGTCCCACGACCGACGCATCGACACTCAGCGCCTGGACACTGGGCTGGCGCGTCACCAGGGTGGCCGACATCAAAAATGAGCCGGCCACCACCACGATGACCACGGCCGGACGAAACATTGCCAGCCACCCGGATACGTTGAATGCAGACATGGCACGGACCTGCTTTACATACGATGTGAACCTGCACAGATTATGACGTATCAGAGTGGTCGAATGTAACACGCCGGCACCTGCTTTCAGAAAGTGCTAAAGATTCTGGGCCAATCAGTTGTGACGCACGTGGTGTCTCACCGGTGCCACACCTGGCCGCAGCCACAAAACCAGCGCAGCCAGCAGCACACTGACCAGTAGAATCAGACCGCGTGGCGGTGCCAGCAGATTCCAGACCTGCGCCCAAACCGACGTCTGGCTGGCACTGGCGACCGTCACGGTGCGCCCATCGACCGGCTGTCGGCTCAAGGCCAACGCCGCCGCTGTGCGCACGGTCGGTACCGCGTCATTGTCTGCGGTCAGCTGCAAGGCTTGCCGGGCAGCCGGCGAACCAATTTCGCCCAGCGCCCACGCCACTTCCACACGCACGTCGGCGCTGCCGTCACCCAAAGCTGCAACCAGGACCGGTGTGCTGGCTGGGGTAGCGATCCAGCCCAACAGCTCGGCCGCATTGCGCCGCGCGATCGCTGAGTCCCCGGTGCGCACGATCCGCTCCAGCGCTGGAACTGCGGCCGCACCCATCTGCTCCAACCCGCGCATGGCCGCCTGGCGCGCCGGTGAGAACGCATCCTCGTTCAAGCGAAGGGCCAGGGCCTCGGCCGCGGCGGGGGTCCCGATGCGTGCCAGCGCTTCGGCGGCGGCCTGGCGCGCAATCGTGTCATCGTTGACCACGATGTCGGCCAGCGGCGCCACGGCTGATGGCGCACGCAGCAGACCGAGCACCATGGCGGCCCGCATACGGATCGTGCCAGGAATGCCGATGACGGCCTGGTCGGGTGCCTGCAGCTGCTGCAGCAGTTCCGGCACGATCCGCTGGTCGCCCAGGCGTCCTAGGGCGTGCACGACGGCCAGACCCGTGGCAGCATCGGTATCGTCCAGGTGCGCCAGCAAGGCGGTAGTGGCGCTGCGATCGCCCAGCCAGCCCAACGCGCTCGCCGCCCAGGCACGTGTGGCCGGATCGGGGCTGTTCAGGCTGATCAGCTGATCCTGCACACCACCGTAGCGCGCCGCAATGGTGCCACTGTCAGTCAGCGCCTGCACGTGCAGGGCCTGTGTGGTCGCCGGCAGCAGGCGGTTGACCCGCGCCGGTAGCGTGATCGCTTGCCCTTCAGTATCGACCATTGGCTGCCAGCGGCTGCCGTTGTCGAGACTGATATAGATGGCACCGGGGGTGAAGTGCCGTTCGGTCGTGCCAAACCAGTAGCCGGTGGCGGCATACATGACACCAGGCCGGGTGAGGTCAGCTGCCAGCGCGGTGACGTCGACGGTGACGCCCGGTTGGGCGGCCAGCTCGCCAGGCACCACGGTCCAGGTGCGTCCACTGTCGATACTGCGGTACAGACCGCTGCTGCCGGTGGCAGCGAGCAGCGTGCCGCTCGACTCTACCAGGTGGCTCACCGGGGCGGCCACACCGGCGATGCGGGTCCAGCCGTCGCCCGTGTTGGCAAACAACCCGCGCGGGGTCGCGGCGTAGAACGCATTGAGCTGACTGCTGGGTGCAAGCAGGGCCGAGATGACAGTGCTACCCAGAATGTCGTCCGTGCTGCGCACCAGCGTACGATTCTCGAACTCGAACAAACCCTGGTTGGTGCCGACGTAGAGATGATCGCCGTCGCGACCATCGATGGCCAGGGTCTTGACCTGGGCACCGGTCGCATTCAGCGCATTGAAATCGACCGGTAGTTCAGTCCAGGTTTGACCGCCGTCGACCGAGTGCAATATCTGACTGGTACCGGCCGCAGCCAGCACGTCAGGGTTGGATGGTGACAACGCCAGGGCCTGCACCGACGCCAGCGGCAGCGTGCCGCTGACCCGCCAGCTCTCGCCCCCGTCACGACTCTGGTACACCGCCATGGTTCCGGCAGTGGTGCGTTCGTCCACAACGGCCACCAGGTTGGACCCGGCCGGTTGCCCACTGATTTGGAGCACCCGCCCTTCGGGCAACGTGCTCAACGCGCGGCTGTCCTGCTCACCAAATGCCAACACCAACCCCAAACCAACCAGCAGGATCAAGCCAGCGGAAACGACTCTCTTTAGACTCAGATGTGATTTCAACATGATAATCCCCTTCTCTCAATACGCCTCAACGCCAGTGGCTGTCGAACGAGTTCAGCCACTTGACAACCTGAGTGTATCACGATGGGGTCGTGTGCGCATCGGTCACGGGGCTTGTTTGTGGACCTGTAAACATCGTACTTGCGGGCATGACGGGACTACGCTATTTGGCGTATGAGGGATGCGTGAAAGGTGAAGGGGTGAAGCGTGAAGGCGTGAAACGTGAAGGCCTGAAGCGTGAGGGGGTGAAGCGTGAAGACGTGAAGCGTGAAGGGGTGAAGCGTGAAGACGTGAAGCGTGAGAGGGTGAAGACGTGAAGCGTGAGGGCGTCTGCCTACTCCCTACTCCGTACTCCCTACTCCGTACTCCCTACTCCCCTCCTCCCCTCCCCGCGGCAGCCAGATACTCACGCGCGTACCATGCCCCGGGGTGGACTGGATCATCAGGCGGCCACCGAGGAGCTGCACCCGCTCTTGAATGCCCATGAGACCAAAGTGTCCGCGTTGAGCCAGGTCGGTCGGAGCGGTGACCGCCTCGAAGCCCTGGCCGTCGTCGACCACTTCCAGCGACAAACCTTCGGCGTCCACTTCGAGCAGCGCATCGACGCGCGTGGCCTGGGCGTGTTTGCTGACGTTGGTGAGCGTTTCCTGGTAGATGCGGAAGAGCACCAGCTCCTGGTCGGGCGGCAGCCCGCGCAACGCGCCGTGCACCGTAAGGTTGACTGGGATGCCATACTGCTCGGCGTGCTGGCTGGAAAGGTAACGCAGTGCTGGCACCAGACCCAAGTCCTCCAACACCAGCGGGCGCAGCTCGCGGCTGAAGCGCCGTACTTCGCTGGCGGCATCGCTCACTTGCTGGCGTACGGCGGCGAGCTCGTTGACCGTTTCGATGTCCTGGCTGCGCTGCGCAATCAATTCCAGACGGCGGCCAATGGCCACCAGGGCCTGGACCGTGCCATCGTGCAGCTCCCGGGCCACGCGGCGGCGCTCATCTTCCTGGCTGCGCGTGACCATGGCGACGTATTGGCGCTGGCCGGCGCGCGAGCGTTCAATCTGCCGTGCCATCTCGTTGAAGGAATCAGCCAGGACCTGCAGTTCGTGGATCGTGCCGCCGTCTACCTGCACCACCTCGCGACCAGCGGCCAAACGTGCGGCAGCCTGCACCAGGCGGTCGATGGGCCGGGTGATACGCTGGGCGCCCAGGGGCAGCCAGAACAAACCAAACAGCAGCCCCAGACCCAGCACCAGCAGCACGGTACCGACATAGGGCCGCACCGGATTGATCAGTGTCTCGAACGACTCCTGCGTCACCAACCCCCACCCGCTCACGGGGACGGTCGCATAACCAAAGACCGACTGGGTGCCCGCATCCTGGCTGACCAGGGCGCCGCGTTCGCCTTGCAGCACGCGCTGTACGACGGGCCGGGATCGCAGGTCGCGGCCTGACAGTGTGGGGTCGGGATGGAAGATGACACGACCTTGACGATCGACCAGATAAGCCTGACCCTCTTCACCGATGCGCAGACCGCTGATAATGCCTTGGCCGAGCTGCCGGTTGTTTAACCCAAATGCACCCACCAGCGCGCCTGAGAAGTCACCCGTGCTGGAGAGAATCGGCACCAACACCACGATGAGCGAGTCGGCGGAACCGGGTTGGTCCAGGATGTCGGAAAAAGCTGGTGCGCGGCTGGCCCGTACGCTGCGAAAGTAGGGGTCCAGGTTGATCGGGGTAGTCGTCTGCGCCTTATCGGGATAGGAGGTGACGATGCGTCCTGAGGCATCCATGACGTACACGCCGGCATCGAACGGTTCGAGCTGCAGACTGGCGTCATTGAGGACACGGTAGCGCTGGGCCGGATCGGCCGAGGCGACACCGGGGTCGTTGCTCAGGACCGACAGGATACTGGCGTAGTTGTCCAGTTTCTCGGACACCCGCTGCGCCGCCACCGTCGCCAGCTCCTGGTCACGGGCGATAATCAGTGAACCAACGACCTGCTGGTAGGCAATCGTGCTCACCACCAGGATGAGACCCAGGGTCACGGCGAAGGGCAGCAGCAGCCAGATAATGGCTTGCACGCGCAGGCTGTAGAGATTGCTGTGAGGCCGTGGGGTACGTGGTTCAGGGTCCAATGGTTGTCGCCATCAGGGTGCGGCGAGCAGGTTGCGTTTCATCGCGACCAGGATGGCCTCGGTGCGCGAGTTGACTTCTAGCTTGCCAAAAATGTTGCTGAGGTGGGTTTGTACGGTCCGGTCACTGATGACGAGGACCTCGGCGATCTCTTTGTTCGTCATGCCCTGGGCCAGCAGTTTGAGCACTTCCATTTCGCGGGCGGTCAGGGCTTCCATATCGTCCTGCGGCTGGGAGGCACGGTCACGCCCGCTCAACCGCGCCACGACCTTGCGCGCGATACTCGGTGCCAGAGCCGATTCACCGGCCGCCACTTCGTGGATGGCGCGGATCAGCTCGGAAATGGGGGCCGTTTTGAGTAGATACCCGCTGGCACCCGCTTCGAGCAGGGCAAAGACGTACTCGTCATCGTCGTGTGCGGTCAGCACCAACACTTGAACTTCGGGAAAGCGGCTGCGCACCTGGCGCGTCGCTTCCAGCCCGCTCATGCCTGGCATACGCACGTCCATGATCACGATGTTGGGACGCAGCGATTCCACCATCCGCACCGCTTCGAGCCCGTTGCTGGCTTCACCCACAACCTCCAGGTCCGGTTCGCGCGCCAGCAGCTCGCGCGTACCCTGGCGCAAGACAACGTGATCATCAGCTAAGAGGAGACGGATTGGCATGCGCGACGATTCCTTCAATTACGCGGCCGTAAAAAGAGGCTGGCGTGATGGCCACTGGCGATTTGGCGAGGCGCACTGCCGCTCGCAGGCACCATCCAGATGGTGCTGTCACCGGCGCGGTTTTGCCGTGTGTAGACCAGGCTGCTGGTGCCACCGGGCACCCATTGCGGGTTGGTGAGCTCGTCGCCTGTGACCTGAACGATCGTCTGCGCGCTGTTTCGTGCCACGTCGAAGGTTCGCAGGGCGTGGCCGGCTCGTTCCGGGCTCACGAACGCCAGGCTTGTGCTGTCACTCGACCAGGCCGGACCACTGGTGGCCTCGGCCACGTTGCGCACACCGGTTCCGCCGGCGCTCACCAGCCACACGGTGCCTTGCCCATCGTTGAACGCAACTTTGCTGCCGTCGGGCGCCCAGGCATAAACCGCTCCAACACCATGGGCGGGCAGGGGAAGCGGCGTGCCGCCGGCCAGGTAGAAGATGTAGGCATTGCGCCCCGGATTCAACAAGAAACGTGCATTGTCAGGCGACCACAGGACCTGTGGCGGGCACGGCTCGGTCACTTCGCTCGGTGTCAGCAGCACGCGGCCCAGGCTGCGCACGTCGGTGCCATCACCCTTGGCCACGCGGACGTCGGCCAGGTTGGCACGTGGGTGGGTGATAAAACTGATCGTATTGCCGTTGGCTGAGAAGGTGGGTGATTCGTAGGTTTGCCCGCCCCCTTTGAGCACGGCATTGCTCTTGGCCTGATCAAACAGCTGCGCATAGATATCGGTGCCGTCCGAATAGTAAACACCCTGGCTGCTCGGCAGCCAGGATACGTTCTGCACCGCTTTGGAGGTGATGGCCTGCGGCGTACCGCCGGCCGTCGAGACGGCCCACCAGGCCCCTTTTTGATCCTGATAGGCAACTTTGCTGCCATCCGGAGCCAGTACATAGGGCACACAGCCGATGCGCACGTTGCTGGCCAGCACCTGGCTGGTGCTTTCACTCAGCTTCTGCACACGCAGCTGGCTATCCTGTATAAAAATGACGCTGGGATCGGTGGGCACACCCGCCATATTGCGCGGACGGGTGGCCGATGCGCAGCCCGCCAGCAGCAGGGCGACCAGGATGACCGTAACCAGTCGTCGAAAGTGTCCAGAATAAATCATTCCAAGCTCCCAAGACGATTCCGACTGGAAGTATACCCGTATCCGGCCAATTGCGCAACCGGCAAGCAGCGCACTCTTTCTCAGCCAAAACACGTAGCTCTCCAAAAATTGAGCATTCCCCGTTCCTCAAGTATAATCACCCGTTTGTGACGAGGTGCAGAAGCCAGCCTAGAGGAGGCCGTATTGTTTAGCAGACTGTTCAAAAAGCCAGAAGAGAAACGAATTGCCGATGAAAAGATTCACGACAGCCTGGCCAAAACCCGGCGCGGCTTTTTTGGCCAAATTGGCGATCTGTTCCAGTCCAGCGAGCTGACCGACGAAACCTGGGAGGACTTGGAGACGTTGTTGATCCAGGCCGACGTGGGTGGCAGCACGTCCCAGGCGCTGGTCGAGCGTCTCAAGGCGGCCTGCCGCACCCAGGGGATCAAACGCGCGGCCGATGCCCAGGTGTTGTTCAAGGAGGAGCTGATCAAGCTGCTCAACCAATACCAGCCGCCGCGCGACGACATGGAGCGTCTGTTGACCGTGATCCTGATCGTGGGGGTCAATGGCTCCGGCAAAACCACCAGCATTGGCAAGATGGCCAAGATGTACAAGGATGCCGGCTACAAAGTGGTGATCGCGGCCGCCGACACCTTTCGTGCGGCTGCCATCGATCAACTCGCCGTGTGGGCCGAGCGGGCCGGTGTCGAGATGATCAGCCAGGGTCCGGGCGCTGATCCGGGGGCGGTGGTTTACGATGCCATCCGTGCCAGCCAGGAGAGCCGCCGTGCCGATGTACTCCTGGTCGACACGGCTGGGCGGCTGCATACCAAGTTCAACTTGATGAAAGAGCTGCAAAAGGTGCGCAGTGTCGCGTCGGCGCAGGTCCACCGTGCGCCGCACGAAGTGCTGCTCGTGCTGGACGCCAACACGGGGCAGAACGCCATCGCCCAGGCCAAACATTTTAAGGAAGCGACACAACTGACCGGGGTTGTTCTGACCAAACTGGACGGGACCGCCAAGGGCGGCGTGGTTTTTGCGATTGGCGAAGAGCTGCAGCTGCCCGTGCGTTACGTCGGCACCGGCGAGAAGATCACCGATTGGGCCGAGTTCGATGCCCAGGTTTTCGTCGACGGGTTATTCACCTAAGAGCCTATCCGAATAACCTGATATTCGCCTCAAAAAGGCGCCTGAGGGCAGTTATTCGGATAGGCTCTGAACAGGTTGGCGGCGCAGCCTGGCGCCGGCTGGGCTGCTGGTTTCAACACCAGGTATGAGAAGGATCAACGATCGATGCGGTTTGCACCGGCGGTGCGAACCGCTCTCTGCAGCGAACATAGCGAAAAGGACTCGAACAAGATGACCGAAACAACTGACCGCCTCGATGCTTTGCAGGAACGATACGAATCGATCCGGAGGCGTCTTTGACCTGGATGAAAAACAACAACAGGTCACGGAGCTAGAAAAACGTTCGTTAGAACCCGACTTCTGGAGCGACAACGTCAGCGCGCAGAAACAGATGCGTGAGCTGGCCGAGCTGCGTGAGCAGGTCGACACCTGGAACAGCTTCGGGCAGGCGCTGGCCGACACGCGTGAGCTGCTTGACATGGCCGCCGGCGAAGAGGACGAGGCCGTGGCGGCCGACATGGCAGCCGAAGTCGACCGGTTACAGGCCGAACTCGAAACACGCGTCCTGCAGCTGGCGCTGGCTGGCAAACACGACCGCGACGATGCGATCCTGGCGATACACGCCGGCGAGGGCGGTACGGAAGCCCAGGACTGGGCCAGCATTCTGCTGCGCATGTACCTGCGCTGGGCGGAGCGTCACGGTTACAGGGCCACCATCACCGACCAGACCGAAGGCGAAGGCGCCGGCGTCAAGAGTGTCTACGTGGAAATCGAGGGCACCAACGCCTATGGTTATCTGAAATCAGAGCGGGGCAACCACCGTCTCGTGCGGCTCAGCCCCTTCGACGCGGCCAACCGCCGGCACACGTCGTTCGCCAAGGTCGAAGTGATGCCGCTGTTGGATGACGACATCGAAATCCAGATCAACCCCAATGACCTGCGCCTCGACTTTTTCCTGTCGGGCGGTGCCGGCGGGCAGAACGTGCAGAAGAACTCCACCGCCGTGCGATTGACCCACATTCCCTCCGGAATCGTGGTGACGTGCCAGAACGAGCGCAGCCAGCTGCAGAACCGTGAATCGGCGATGCGTGTGCTGCGCGGCAAGCTGTACGATATCGAGCGGCAGAAGCTGGATGCAGAGAAAGCGACGCTCAAAGGTGAGCACGTGGTGGCCGGTTTTGGCAGCCGCATCCGCTCGTACGTCCTGCACCCGTACCAGATGGTGAAGGACGAGCGTACCGGTTACGAAACTGGCAACACCCAGGCGATGCTGGACGGTGAAATCGACGGTTTCATCGAAGCCTGGTTACGCCTGCAGGCGGGTGATACGCAGGAACGGATTGGTTCGTAGTGCGCACTTCAGTGCGCCAGGGCAACGAAGCCGTGGCGCTGAAGCAGGTTCGTAGTGCGCACTTCAGTGCGTCAACAGCGCTGAAGCCGTGGCGCTGAAGCGCCCACAACGAAACAGCCAGTAACATCTCCAACGCCCGCAGCCGCACCCACATTAGCCCCGCGGCCACGCGCCGCAGGTCGCCGGGGAACTCCAAACCCCGCTTTCGCCCGAACGTCG
>JAYRNS010000101.1:0-5283 GCA_041912075.1 Anaerolineae bacterium | reverse complement strand
TCTGCAGGCGGTGCCCATCGAACCTCACACCTACCTCACCCTGGCTCTGCCCAATCTAGCGCCCCCCCACACACCCCCCCCCATCCCCAAGCCCCAACCCCCAACCCCTAACCCCCAATCCCCATCTCCCATCCCCGAACCACCCCCACCGCCACCCGGCACCTTCCGCATGCCGCGCCAGGTTGCCTGGGAAGAGTTGGACATGCGTGGTTGTGTCAACGAAGGGGCCTACCTGGACTATGTGGGTGAATGTGGCATCCGCGTGGTGGCAGCGCACGGCTGGCCAGTGGTGCGGATGTCGGCCGCGGGTTTTGCCATTATCATGCGCCGGCACCAGATCGAGTATCTGGCACCGGCGTTTCTGGGTGATGAGCTGGAGATTGCGACCTGGGCGGCCCACGTGCGCCGCTCCACCGCGATGCGTTATTATACCGTGACCCGTCTGGCGGACCAGCGGCTCCTGGCACGCGTGCACACCTATGCGGTGTGGCTCGATCTGCAGACGGGCCGGCCGGTCCGTATTCCGCCGCACTTCATGGACGATTTTGCGCCAAACCTGGTGCTCGGTTAGGTCAGATTGTGCACCGGAGCGGGCGGCGTACGAACGCAACATGGTGACACAATTCGACCTGACAGAGCCAGCAGGTGTGACAGTCAGGACCTATCCGAATAACCCGATATGTGTCTCATAAAGCCGCCTCGTCGTGGTTATTCGGATAGGCCCTAGCCGGTCGTCATCGCACGGGTGTACGCCATAGCGGCCATGAACAGGGTGAGCAACCCGTAGATCAGTGCTTCACGCCGCCCATCGCGTCCCCCCGTAATCGCAAACGCCGAGGGGATGAGGATCACCATCAGCACACCATAGAGGTAGTGGACCCAACGTGCCGCCTGGGCACCTTGCAGGGCCATGAGAATACCCAGAACCGCCATCGCCACAAACAGAATCTCCGCAATGGCCAGCATGCCGCGCAGATTGCCGTCCACGCCACGGTGGCGGAAATAGAGGTACAGCGCCCAAACGCCTGACAAGAGCAGAAACAGGCTGCCGGCCAGACCGATACGGGCATGGATGAATGCCAATGACATGAAACGAACGACTCCTTCAGTTCTATGCTGTGCGTGCGACGATCACAACCCCAATGAAAATGACGGCAATTCCTACCCACCGCAGCGGCGGAATGGTCTCACCCAGCAGAAAATGGGCCAGCAAGGGAATCAAAATGTACGAAAGGGCCAGCAGCGGATAGGCATATCCCAGGTCGAGCCGCGACAGCACCACCAGCCATAACACCGCGCCGAAGCCGTAACAGGCCAGCCCCAGCCAGACCACGGGTGTGGAGGCAATTGCCAACACCGTCTGCACCGGCTGCTGCAGCGCACCCGCACCCAGCCGGCCTACCGACGTCATACCCGATTTGAGCAGCAGCTGGCCCAGCGTTGCCGTACCGACAGAACCCAGCACGAGCAAGAGGGAAACAAGCATGGATCTTCCTTTCTGAACGCGATTCTCACAATCTTCCCCATGAGTTAGCGCAGCTGGAGTATACCGCAGACATAACAGGCGTCAAATGAGCCAGTTGTGAAACCGTTGAGGTGTTTGCCCAAATCCGCCTTCTATGTTATGATGACGCCGCCTGATCGAGTTACCACACCGTGCGATCACGGTGCACACCGCACTAGCATGGCTGCTGCCGTTTGTTTCCTGAGACAACATGATGATTGACCAGATCGATGAACGTCTGCAGGCATGGGTGACGCAGACCCTGCCGGGGGCAACGGTGACCCTCGATCCGCCCGGGCCGGCGCGCAGCGGCCAGGGGGCCAGCCTCTATCTGTTCGAATTGATCGACGATCCCCCGCTGCGTGGCCAGCAGCGTACACCACTGCAGGCTGCGGCGCGCTTTCTGGTCACAACGTGGGCCGGCAAGACCGAGGACGCCCATCGCCTGCTGGCAGACCTGCTGTTCGCAGCGATGGAGATGACCGATTTTCAGGTCGAGTTGATCCCTTTGCCAACGGTGGCTTGGACCGCGTTTGGCCTGCCGCCACAGCCGTCGTTTGTCCTGCGCGTGCCCGTGCAGCTGGCCCGTCCCCAACGGCCGGTGCCACGGGTTCGCCACCCGCTCGACGTCCAGCCTGTACCCCTGGCCACACTGCAGGGTCAGGTGCTTGGCCCCGACGACTTTCCGCTGGCCGACGCACGGGTGGCGGTCGACGGGCTGGATGCCGTAGCCCGTACCGACGTCAACGGGAACTTTCACCTCGACACACTGCCGGCCGGACCGGCCAGCCGGCGGCTGCGCGTTCGTGCCAAGGGCCAGGAGCTGACCGTCGATACCCGTATTCCCACACCGGACGACAAGCCGGTGATCATTCGTTTCACGTCTTTTGACTGAAAGGGGGAGTTGGCATGCCAAACTATCTGGCGCCGGATATCTATGTCGAGGAAGTGGCGGGCGGTGCGCGACCCATCGAGGCGGTTGGTGCCAGCACCGCGGGGTTTGTCGGCGTGGCGCCCAATGCGGACGCCCACCTCAACGAGGCCGTGGCCATCAACAACTGGATGCAGTTCGTCAAGGAGTACGTGGCCGACGGCAGCACCAGTACCAATCTATCGAACGCAGTCTACGGCTTTTTCCAGAATGGCGGTGGGCGCTGTTACGTCGTCAACGTCGGTGAAGGCAAACCGATCGCCGGCGGCGGTCAGAAACGTACCGGGCTCGACGTGCTGGAACAGGTCAACGAAGTGGCCATCGTGGCGGCACCCGGTTTCGCCGACGCCGCGTCGTACGATGCGCTGCTGGAACACTGCGAACGTCTCGAAGACCGGGTGGCCGTGCTCGACGCGCCGGCGCAGGTCAATGACATCGACAACCTTACCAAGGTGGCGACCGCTGGTGGCAGCGGTGGTGCGGCCGGCAGCGGGCTGCGTGCCAGGCAGTCGGAAAATGGCTATGGCGCCTACTACTTCCCCTGGCTCGTCGTGCGCGATCCGCTGTCGGCTGGCACGCTGGTCAACGCACCGCCTTCGGGTCACGTAGCCGGCATCTGGGCGCGCACCGACGCCACGCGCGGCGTGCACAAAGCACCGGCCAACGCCGCGGTGCGCGGTGCACTCAACCTGACCTACCACGTCTCACGTGCCGAACAGGAAGTCCTCAACCCGGCCGGTGTCAACTGTATTCGTTTCTTTGGCAGTGAAGGTATCCTGGTATGGGGTGCGCGGACCCTGGCGGCTTCCGGCAGCGAGTGGCGTTACCTCAACGTGCGCCGTTTGTTCAACGTGATCAAAGAATCGATTGCCCTGAACACACGCTGGATCGTCTTCGAGCCGAACGACTACACGCTGTGGAAATCGATCCGTCGCGATATCCGCGCCTTCCTCACCCTGCTCTGGCGCGACGGTGCGCTGATGGGCCGCACGCCCGATGAAGCCTTTTTCGTCAAATGCGACGAAGAAACCAACACCCCGGACGTCGTCGATGCCGGACGGGTCGTGACGCTCATCGGCGTAGCACCGGTCAAACCGGCCGAGTTTATCGTCTTTCGTTTGAGCCAGTACGCCAGTGGCACTGAAACCCAGGTCCAGGGAGGCTGATCATGCCCAACCAGGTCGATCCATTTCGTTCCTACAACTTCAAGCTCGATATCGGCGGTGTGACCGAGGCCCATTTCACCGAATGCAGCGGGTTGGGTGTCAAGGTGACCTCGATTGCCTACCGCGAGGCGGGGAACAACCAGGTTGTGCGTCACATCCCCGGCCCGGTCGATTATGCCGCGGTCACGCTGCGTTACGGTCTGACCACCTCACGCGAGCTGTGGGACTGGCTGCAAAGCGCGGCCCAAGGCCGCGTCGAACGCAAGAACGTGTCGATTCTGATGCTCGACAGCCAGGGGACGACGGAGGTGATGCGCTGGAACCTGATCGATGCCTGGCCATCGGAATGGCACGGCGCCTCGTTGGATGCCCTGGCACGCGAGGTGGCCATCGAATCGATGACCCTGGTGTACGACACCTTGGAGCGAGCCTGATCCACCATGAGCACGATCGGGCAGTCGCTGCGCCTGTCACTGGCGCGTACGCTGCACCGCGGGGCCTTTTGGCTGGACCGACTGGCAGCGCGGCTCATGCCGGCGAAGCCGGTGGCGCCGGAAGCGGAGGAACCACCGGCTGAGGGTGGCCCGCCGGCGCACTGGCTGCGGCGCGTCCACCGTCCGCCGCCAGCCCATTGGTTGGCCCGCATCCGCCAGCAGGCACCCCACCTGCTGCACGGCGAGTCGCTGGCCGACACCGGTTGGACCCGGGTCATCGTGCCATCACCGGCGGCGCCTGTCGCAGACCTGCTGTCTGCTACGGGTGAGGCATCGTCGCCCAGCCAGCCGGGCGGCCATCCCGAGCCGGTGTTCACCGGGCAGCCGCCAATCGCTCGACCGCCGCCCCGCGCCGTGTCGTTGTTTGCGGGGCGTGCCCTGCGCCTGCGGCCGGTACAACCGCCTGTCCCGTCCGCCGCCGGCGCTGCGCCCGCCATACCGGCGCAGCCATCGCCCTACACATACGAGGTATCTTTGTCTGGAGCCCCGAGCGTCCGTCCGGCGGCAGCTTCCGCTGGGACGCCCACCCTCGTCACCCCAAGACCTGGGTCGGAATCGCCGCAATGGCCTGCGGTCAACCCGGACGCGGCAGTGACGCTGCCAGCGGCCGGCGCTCATCCAGCGGGTAGACGACCGGGATGGCAGCGGTCCAGCCGGACGGACACCACGCCTCATGTGCCGGCCCGCCATGTGACGGGTTGGGTGCTTGGTGACGAGGCGAGGCCACCAGCCAGCGCACCGGACACAGCGGCCGGCGGGCATCCGGCGCAGGCGCCTGCATCCCCGGACTGGCCATCGATGTGGCCGGTCGAAACGCCCGCCGTACACGGTGCCGGCGCCGGTTCACCCGCTTCTGCGCCTCAAGCGCCACAGCGGCATCCGGCAAACCTGACACCGAACTGGGGTGTCGCACCGCCGCATGGGGCGGCGGAGACGCATGCATCTGACTCCCAGCGCACCGGCCTGGCGTCCGAAGTGCCGGGCCGGCGATGGCCGCCCCCGGTTTCTGCCTGGAACGCCGCCGCACCCGAGCCCGCGCGTCCTGCACCGCTGCCGTGGCCGGCCGTGCCCGACTGGCCGGCGGCAGCCGAGACCGAACCCAACCCAGACGATCTTGCCCGGCAGCATCTTCAACGGCTGGACCGTGAGCAGCGAGGCATGTTGTGGAACGAGTCGCCTTTCTGATCG
>JAYRNS010000100.1:0-2117 GCA_041912075.1 Anaerolineae bacterium | reverse complement strand
CGGCCGCTTTGGTGTAGATGCCACCGCCGACACGCATAAAGAGTGCCAGCAGCGTGCCACCAAAACCAAAGCCGAGCAGGGCATCCGGGGCAGCCACACCAAAAATCATAAAGATGATGGTGCCACCAAAAAGACCAAGACCATCGGTCAGCATCCCGGTGATGGTGCCTGCGCGGTAGGCGATGCGCAGCGCACCGCCGAAGCTGTTGCGTGATTCGGCCGCAACGCGCACGTTGGCTTCCACCGCCATACGCATACCGATCTGGCCAACCAACAGGCTAAAGCCGGCACCCATGATGAAGGCGACGGCCCGGCCAATGCCAATGATCATGCGTACCTGGTCCTGCGACATCCCGGCAAAGCGAACCATCGCTTCGGTGGTAGGGGGGACAATGTAGACGCTGAAGAACAGCAGGACGGTCAAAATGGCAATAAATGGTAAGATGCTGCGCAGCTGGCGGTTCAAGTAGGCATCGGCACCTGTCTTGATGGCCATCCAGACTTCCTGCATCTTGGGTGTGCCCTTGTCCTCACGCAGCACCTGGCGCCGCAGGAACAGGGCGTAGAGCAGACCCAGGATCGCGATGAGCAGTACCCCCCAGAGCGCCGTGGCCTCGAATGGTGATAGGGCCAAATGACTTAACATGCGCGAAATTCCCTCCTCACACTTGGAAATCAGCGAACGAAGATGGTGATAACGATTCCATTTTAGATGTGATAGTACGAAATGTCAAGACGAATAGTGGATGCTTGTGAACAATCGCCCGAATAAAACACGGTCCTGGTACCAACAGATCGTCCTGATTACCGGTGCTGCCAGCGGCATTGGCCGGGCCTGTGCGTGGGAATGGGCACAGGCTGGCGCCACACTGGTGCTGGTCGACCGGCAGGCGGTCGCGCTCGAGGCGGTGACTGGTGAACTGGCAGCGCTTACGCCGGTGACGGCACACGTGCTTGACGTCACCGATGGGTCAGCCGTCGTCCACCTCATTCAGAATGTCGAACAGACCACGCGCGGCCCGGATGTGGTGGTCAACGCAGCCGGTATCCTGCGCGCAGGCCCAGTCGGATCCACGCCGCCGGCTGACGACGTGGATCAGATGAACGTCAACTACCACGGCACCGTGCAGGTGTGCCAGGCTGCCCTGCCGGGCATGCGGGTGCGCGGACGTGGCTGCCTGGTCAACCTGGCATCGATCCAGGCCCTGCGCCCGCTGCCAGAGTTTGCCGGTTACGCGGCGAGTAAGGCCGCGGTGTGGGCTTATTCGGTGGCGCTGCGTGACGAGCTGGCCATGCAGGGTTCGCTGGTACACGTGGCCCTTGCCTGCCCAACGACGGTACGGACACCCCTGGTCGAAAACCTGGCCTACAAACCAGCGATTTACACCCGCTTTCCCTGGCTGCCGCCCGCACGCGTGGCTCACGCCATTCGTCGCGGGGTGGAGCGGCGCCAGTTTCTGATCCTGGTCGACTGGCAGGCGCGCGGCTTGTGGTGGTTGGTCAGGTTTGCGCCGGGATTGGCGGACCGCCTGGTACGGCGGTTCTCATTTTAGATTTTGGATTTTGGATTTTGGATTGGGTTTACCAGAGGAGCCATTTGGATGGGGTGACTTCGATGAGGGTACTGTAGCCGGCGTCGGCGGTGATGTGCCAGTCGTATTTGGTCTGGAAGGCTTCGATCACGCCGGATGGCCACGGGGGTGGCAGGAGCTGGGCGTGGCCTTCGCAGATGACGGGGCTGCTGCCGCCCTCGAGGGCCAAGGCGACACGGGGGTGCGCGGTGATGTTGCGCGTTTTGACGCTGTTGGGTGTCGTGCACAGATAAAGCCGCGCCTCGTGCAGGACGAACCAGATCGGCACCAGGTGGGGGCGCCCGTCCGCGCGCACGCTGGCCAGCCAGATGTTGGGTTCGTTGTTCAGGCGAACGCTGGCGTGTTCAGGAATGACTGGTAGCATCGTCGTATCCCCGTCCCCGGCACGGTCCGCCGGGACTCTCTTTGAAGGCAGCACGTGTGGACCGTGCCGGGGACGTCCTCCCATCAGCACCCCCGTCCCCGGCACGGTCCGCTAGGATTCTCTTCAGAGGCAGCACGTTTGGACCGTGCCGGGGACGTCCT
>JAYRNS010000099.1:0-3783 GCA_041912075.1 Anaerolineae bacterium | reverse complement strand
TGTGCGCATCGAATTCCGACGTCTTGATGCCTACCAGGCAGCTCATGTGGCCGCTGGCCTCATGAGCTGCCTGGTGTCGTGGACCGATGCAGGCGCAGCCCACCCGTTGTTCTCAAGTGGCGGTGGGATTGACCACACCGACCACGGTTTTCCAGCTCTGGCTGGCGCTATCGGCATATTCGTGGATCATCCAGAACGTGACGTCATCGACCGGATCGACGACCGCGGTGGCGTAATCCAGTTTATATGCATGGGTCACAGAGGTGGCGACCGTCTCTGCCGGGGGATCTTTGTCCTTGTCGGCATCATAGAACCAGGTCGGCTGGAAGGTACCAGCCTGCAGAAGCCGGCTGCGCCGCTGTTGGGCCTCGCCGTGGAACCAGACGCTGTACCGTACCTCGGGAAACAGCGGTTGTTTGGTGGTCACACCGGTCCGGCCATAGACGAAACACACATCGCCAAACTTGTTGACCGCCAGACCGGGCTCGTCGTAAGTGACTTTGTCGCTCGGGTCGTCGCTTGGCGCATTCAGGCCAAAGATGTGGTCGACGACGCCGGCGGTATTGACGGTGATCTGGCTGCTCGTGATGGTGCTGAGCGGAATGCGAATCGTTCGGATACTGTTGCGCGGCGGTGCCACGTTCGGCACGCGTGCGGTGACCTGAACATGTCCTGCGAGATGCAAGGTGTTGTTGCGGAAGACGCCAAATGGCCCAGGCCAGGGGGCCGGGCTGGGCAGGGTTGTCTCGGTGAAGACCGGGTTGGGCGCCAGCCCCGGCGGCCCGGCCGTGGGGAAGGCGGCAAGACGCAGTTTAGGGTCGCCGCGAATGTCGAAGACAAACGTCATTCCGCTGGTGGAGCCGTGGTGGCTCACGAGGAAGACGCGCGCGGCGCCGTTGAGATCGCCCGGATAGTACTGCCAGTTAGGCGGATCAGGCACCCCCTGGCGCACAGACGGATAGTGAAACGCGTAGAGGATTGGGGTGTCACCCTCCTCTGCCTGGCCGGCGGCGTTGTGCGCCACGAGCAGCCGGTCGCCGTGCACCGTGACGCGCGGGAAGTCACGGAAGTTGCTTTCGGTCGTCATGTACTGCTGGAAGCCGTCGCGCGGATCTTCGGTCAGCGAGACGGCAAAGGCAAAATAGCGCGTGGTGGGCTGCCAGGGACTGCGCCGTGCCGCCGAGAGGATCACAAAACGCCGCGACGAGGCATCGTAACACACACGCGTGTCGTAGAATTCGTTGATCTCGTGCGGCGCAATGAGGTTGATGTTGTCGGGATTGGGGCTGCCGTCGGGATTGGTGGCGGCTGTGAACCCGCTGAAGAAGCTCGTCGCCGACAGATTGGTCGACTCACCGGCCTTGCTGGGGAGGGCGTTGCCGTTGCGGTCATAAAAAGCGATGCGGCCCTGCTGTGTCACCACCACGAACTGGTGACCCACGGCAAGCATCGGGTCGACGCCGCTGACAAAGGGGAAGAACCGTTTCTGCCAGGGCGGCGATTCGGCATCGGCGCCGTCTGGTCCGGTGGGAGCGGGTGAAGGTGCCATCTCGCTGGCCAGTGGCTCGCCATAGCCAGCGACCCGCGCCAGGCGCGAGGGTGCCTCGGGTTCCAGGGCCTCGGGCGCGTTCGGAACATTGGCTGCAGCGGGCCATACCCGGTGCAGCAGGCGGATACCGGCCGGCTGCAGCCGCCAGGTGATGAGCCGCAGGTTGCCGCCTGCATCGCGCGCCGCCGTGACAACCCCACCCGACCAGGTGGTTATCGCCACGTCCAGGATGTCAGCGCCGGTCAGCTCACCGTGCCGCCGCAGGTCCGCCCCGTTGCGCCAAACGATCAGCTTCAGCTTGCCAGTGCTGGTGCGCAGTGCTGCCACCACGTAGGTGTGTACGTCAGGCTTCCAGGTGACCACGTCGAGTGCTCCGACGTCACCGCCCTGCGCAGTGGTCAGCCGGTTGAGACTGCCCTCATTATTGACCTGCCAGCCGATCGCGGTGAGATCGCCGCTGGGGCCGCGTGTTACCGAGATGAGATCGGCGACGGGGGTGGTGCGGTAGGTGAGTGCCACGTCGCTGATTGCGCCCGCGCCGGCCTCGTGCAGGCGTGTCACGGCGCCTGCCGGACTAATCGCCCAGGTGATGATCCCCAGGTTGCCGGCACCGCTGCGCAGTGCCACGGCGACGCGGGCCGCGCCGCCGGCCGCCGGCAGGGCGGTGGCGGTTACCTTGGAGCAGGTGCCCGCGGACGCATCACCCGCGCGCGTCACGTCACCGTTGGTTGATAGTTTCCAGGCGATGACTTTCAATTCACCTGAACACGTGCGCACCGGGGTGATCACACCGGCAAAGCCGGCCGGGCTGGAGATGGCCACCTCGCTGATGGTGCCGGCGGTGCCTTCGCCCGCGCGTTCCACATTGCCCGCGGCGGTCACTTTCCAGGCGATCACTTTGAGGTCCCCACTGGCGGTGCGTACCGCCGTGACCACGCCCGGTCCCTGGGGCCAGTCGGTTACGACCACCCGGCTGACGTCGCCAGCCAGGGCGTCACCCCGCCGTGTCATGCTGCCGTTGGTTGCCACTTCCCAGGCGATGACCTGCAGTTTGCCAGAGCCGTTGCGCAGCGCGGTGATCACCAGTGATCCCAGGCGGGTCACCGCAATCTGCTGTACGGCACCGGCCGTTGCCTGATCGACCTGTGTGATGGTAACTCGAGGCATGCGATTCTCCTTTCAATGAGACGTGAGTTTGTGATCGACTTGACAGCACACCACAATCAGGCTACAAACGTGGTGTGAAAGTAAAAACCTCCCTGACGCTATCCGATGAACTGATACAGGCCATCGACCAGTATGGTGCAACCTACGAAAACCGCTCAGCCTTCATCGAAGCGGCAGTCTGGGCATTCATTCGGCAACTCAGACACAGCCGGGAGAATGCCTGCGACATCGAGATCATCGATCAGAATGCGGAGCGGCTCAACGCGGAAGCGTTGGATGTGCTGGCCTACCAACAACCTACTTACAGCACGCAATCGGATGCACGTCGTCGCACGCCTCGACCGCGGGGCTGATCGCGCCCGAGTTGAGGATCAGCCCGCGGTTAGCGTTGCCACTGACGGTCCAGGCATTGCAGTTGTACGGGAAGTCGCCGACGGCGGCGCCGCCAAACCAGTCGCTGGCCGCCTGGGTATCACCGCCGTAGTTGCTGTTGACCGTGCCCACGATCGCGTTGTCGACCCAGGCCTGGCTGGCGGTCACAATGTCGATGCCGGTGGTCTTCCAGGCGTTTTCGATCTCCTGGATCGTGCAGAAGTGCGAGCTGGGGTCTTCGGCGCGACAGGCATCGTGCATCGCCGTGCGGCCATAGCCGGCCGGGCCGGCGCCGTTGAACACGGCGCTGGTCGCGAAGACGTGCAGCACGCCACGCGGACTGCCGGCGGTGTCCCACGACTCGGCCACTTCCTGGATGTCGATGACGTCGATCTGGCCGTTATTGTCGATGTCCTTCTCTGGGTCGTACCCGTCCTGCGCCAACGCCGCGCCGGCCACGAAGATCAGGACCGCGGCCCCCAGAGCGATCAAACCGCCCAAGAAGCCTTGTTTGAAGGGTGAAAGGGTGCGCATCGTTTTTCTCCTCTCGACGGGATGTTTGGGTTCGAGCAGGCTCGCGTGAGGTACTGCCAGGGGAGATCGTATTGTAGCCTACTCATTGTGTTTTGTCTACTGTTTTTGGCTGGATAACCTGGGAGATTTGTCATTTCGTCGTTCATCTTGTACAATTCAAT
>JAYRNS010000098.1:0-3897 GCA_041912075.1 Anaerolineae bacterium | reverse complement strand
GCTTCAGCTTCCCCGCCGCCCTGGGTGACCGCTTTGCGGCGTCCGACCCGTCACCGCACGCGTGGACGCTCGAATACACGCCCAAGGTCAAGCTGCAGATCAAGCGCGACAAGAGCGGTGGTGGGTGCGGGTAGGTGCTGGGATCATCTCCAGAAATGGAACCAAGTTCGCCAACGTGTGAAAAGAACGATCGCTGAGCTCGCCTTCGAACCGCGGCCAGCCAATGCGAGCGAGCTTGAGGACGAATTGTCTGGCTTCTGGCGCATCCGGCTGGATGACTATCGAATCATCGATAGGATGGATGACGATGTAATCACGGTGGAAATTGTTCGTATCGCCCAACGAACAGCGAAGACCTACATGGGCTTACGCAAGCCTCGTTAGGTTCCTGGCGGGCGACTTTCTCACTTCCCAGTACGAAACCGGAATTCGCAAAGATACTAATCGCGATTATAATAATCGCGATTAGTATCTTTTGTATCTGCGCAGACAAGGGGGCGCGCTATGTTCATTAACCGCCAGGCCGAACTGACCAACCTGGAAGCGCACTACCATTCCGGACGCGCCGAGTTGTTCGTCCTCTATGGCCGGCGGCGCGTGGGCAAGACGGAACTCCTGCGTCACTTCTGCGCCAACAACCCGCACCTTTTCTTCATTGCCACACTCAGTGCCGATCAGAGAGATATCTTCTCCAATATCCGTACGCACATTCTGGACGGCCAGGGTACTCTCCGTCGCGAGCCGCAGCTGCTGCTGATGGAGGAACTGCGCGAGCCACGCAACTATTTTTCGATCCTGCGCGCCATCGCCCAAGGCTCGACGCGACTGAACGAGATCAGCCAGGCGGCCCGTGTGGGCGACGCAGTTACGACGAGCCGTTACCTCGATATTCTCCAGGACCTGCGCGTGGTCAGCCGTCGCGTGCCAGCTACCGAAAGCCGGCCAGATAAAAGCAAACGCGGTCTCTACCAGATCACCGATGCGTTCCTGCGTTTTTGGTTCCGTTACGTCCATCCTAACCAGGGTTCGCTCGATCTGGGCCTGGCGGACGCGGTCCTCGCCCAGCGTGTCCAGCCAGGATTCGACCAGTTCGTGAGCTACGCCTTCGAAGAGGCCGCGCGTGGTCACGTAGCACACCTGGCGCGTATCGGTCAACTCGGTTTTCTGCCCGAACGAATCGGATCGTGGTGGGACCGTACGGGTGAGATCGATGTCGTGGCCATCAGCGACGCGGACAATGCACTGTTCTTGGCTGAGTGTAAGTGGTCTGTCAATCCTGTGGGCACCGATATCCTGGATGATCTACAGCACAAGGCGCGCCTGGTCGACCCGACAGGTCGCTACCCGATGGTCACGTACGCCCTCTTTGCCAAAGCTGGCTTCACGCCAGCTCTGGTCGCCCGCGCCACAGCCGAGAACATACGCCTGATCGAGCCATCCACCTTGATAGGAGGCATTCTATGACAACCATCCCACCCGATCCCATTTCTGAACGAGACCGCGCCATCCAGGCCTTACAGCAAGCTGGCCTGCTGCGGCCCGTCAGCACCGAGCTGGTAAAGCAGTACGTCTACCTGACACCCGAACAGCGCGCGAAAGTGCGCGAGGAACTGGAAGCACTCCGTTTCGATCCACCTCTGGTTTTTTCACAGAAAAAACCCCTGAGTGAGCAGATCATTGAAGATCGCGGCGAACGATAACCCCCCACACAAAAAGCACATAGATACACATAGCAATACATAAACACCCAGATGCACACAGAAAAACAATCATTCTCTGTGCCCTCTGTGTCTCTATGGCACACATTACCTCACTGCACATAGATACCCAGATACACACAAAACAATAAATCTTTGTGCCTTATGTGCCTTTGTGGTCAATTTCTTTCAACGCATGTCACAAAATCCACCCCAGCGGTGTTATAATAGTGACGCACGCAACAGGGATTTCTGCTTTGCAGAATTCTCAGGGAGTCCAATTCTGATCACAAGCAGGTTCAACCCGGCCGTGACGTCGCACAGCAGCGCGGACGATGCGGCGGCGCAGACGGCGTCCAACCCACCCGCCACGACGTCCGACCAGGCCGCCTTCGAGGTTTTGTTTACCCGGCACTACAGCCGTGTCTACCAGGTGCTCTTCCGCCTCACCGGTAACCGCGCCGAGGCCGAAGACCTGGCCCTGGAGACGTTCTGGCGCCTGTGGCTGCGCGCACCGGCGATGCCCAACCCGGCTGGCTGGCTCTACCGCGTGGCGACCAACCTGGGCTACAATGCCCTGCGCGCGGCTGGCCGCCGTACCCGCTACGAGGACGCCGCGGCCCAGCTGACCCAGGCCAGCCCCGATCCGGCCAGCGCCGCCGAACAGGCCAGCGAGCGGGCCCGCGTCCAGGCCGCCCTGGGCCATCTGCGCAGCCGCGACGCCCAGCTCCTGGTGCTGCGCCACAGCGGTCTGTCCTACCGCGAAATCGCCGATGCCCTGGGGGTTTCCCCCAATTCGGTCGGCACGCTGTTGGCCCGCGCGGAGAAGGAGTTCGAGAAACACTATGCCGCACTTGAATGACCAGGCCCTGCATGCCTACCGCGATCACGAACTGCCGGCGGATCAAACCGCGGCGGCGACGGCCCACCTGGCCGCGTGCCCCCGCTGCCAGGAACAGCTTGCGGCACTCGACGCCCGCGCGACGCGCGTCGAAACCCACCTGGCCGCGCTGGCCCCCGCACCAGCCGACGCGCCTATCTCACCGTCGCTGGCCCTGGCCCGCTTCCAGACGCAGCGCCTGGCTCCAGACGCAGAAAGGAAAGAATCGATGTGGCAATCACTGTTTAACCGCCGCTGGCGCCCCCTGTGGGTCGGCGTCAGCCTGGTCCTGATCCTGGGCCTGGCCCTGAGTTTTGCCCCCGTGCGCACCCTGGCCAGCCAGGTTCTCAGCCTCTTCCGCATCCAGCAGATTACCGTGCTGCCGGTGGACCTGCAAGGCCTGGGTAACCTGAGCGAGGACAGCCCCCTGTCCCAACAGATCAGCCAGCTCATGTCCAAAAGCACCGTCACCCTCAAGGAACCAGGGCCCTCACAGACCGTGGCCGACGCCGCGGCTGCCAGCGCCCTCGCCGGCTTCCCGGTCCGCCTGTTCGCCGACCGCCAGCCGGCCGAGCTGGCCGTCGAGGACAGCGCGGCCTTCGAGATGACACTCGACCGCACACGTATCCAGGCCGTGCTCGAGGCCGCCGGTCGCACCGACATCCAGCTGCCCGAGTCGATCGACGGTGCCAAAGTCAGCGTCAACATTCCGCGCGGTGTCACCGCTGCCTACGGCGATTGTAAGGGCAAGTCCGAAGAACGCTTCGCTGGCTGGGGTGGCATGCGCAACTGTATCGTCCTGGCCCAAATCCCCAGCCCCACCGCGGAGACACCGCCCGAGCTGAACATGACGCAGCTGGCGGAAGTGGGTCTGCAGATGGCCGGGATGTCGAGCGAGGCGGCCCAGGCCTTCAGCCAGGCGGTCGACTGGACCTCGACCCTGGTCGTGCCGGTGCCCAACGACGCCCAAACCCGCGAAGTCACGGTTGACGGCGTCAAAGGCTATCTGGTGTCGCGCAGCTGGGACAGCAATGACCGGCTGTATACCCTGCTCTGGGTCAAGGATGGTATCGTCTACGGCCTCAGCGGCTTCGGCAACCCCGACGACGCCCTGACCCTGGCGGCAACGCTGCGCTGACAATCAATCCCTGGCTCAACCGCAAAGAACACATAGAACACACAGAAACATATAAAAGCTCTTTGTGATCTGTGTGTTCTCTGCGGTGAATGCCCCTCGCGCCTGGGCACAAGGAGCACACTTGCCCGAATCGAACGCGATCGAAACCGAGGCGCTGCGTAAGGTCTTTGGTGACAACGTGG
>JAYRNS010000097.1:0-2764 GCA_041912075.1 Anaerolineae bacterium | reverse complement strand
TCTTGACCTTCCGCCCCGAATGCGGTAATCTTATCTCACCATGCCAACCGACATGCTCGCCAACCGCTACCGCCTCGAAACCGAGCTGGGTCGCGGCGGTATGGGTATCGTATACCGCGCGCACGACACCGTACTCGAGCGTGAAGTTGCGGTCAAGGTGCTCAACGCGCCCGATCTCGGTCCCCACGGACGGGCGCGCCTGCTGCGCGAAGCCCAAATGGCGGCCAGTCTCGACCACCCGAACATTGTCAGTGTCTATGATGCCGGCGAAGCCGCTGGCACGCCGTACATCGTGATGCAGCTGGTCACCGGTCATTCGCTGCACGACCAGCCACCGCGCAACGTGGAGCAGATCGTTGCCATCGCCCGCCAGATCTGCGCCGCCCTCGAACACGCCCATACCCGCGGGATCGTCCATCGCGATCTCAAACCCGAAAACGTCCTGCTGACGGATGACGGCACCGTCAAACTGATGGATTTTGGCCTGGCGCGCTCGGCGGCAAGCCGGCTGTCGGCTGAAGGCACGGTGGTGGGTACGGTCTTCTATCTCGCACCGGAACAGGCCTTGGGAAACCCGGTCGATGGGCGCGCCGACCTCTACGCCCTGGGTGTACTGCTCTACGAGCTGCTCACGGGTCACCTCCCCTTCACCGGTGACGATCCGCTGGCGATCATTGCCCAGCATTTATATGCCCCGGTCGTACCTCCGAGCACCTACAACCCGGCCGTACCGCCGGCGCTGGATGCCCTGATCGTGCAGCTGTTGAACAAACAGCCGGCTGACCGCCCGGCTTCGGCGGCTGCCGCCAGCCAGGCGCTGGCTGAACTTACACTGGCGCCTGACGTGCCGCCGCGCCCCACCACCCCACTCGAACGTATCGTGCGCGGTCGCCTGGTTGGACGAACACCGGAGCTGGCCGAAGGGACACGGCTGTGGCAGCTGGCGGCTGCCGGCAGCGGACAGGTTCTGCTGATCAGCGGCGAGCCGGGAATCGGCAAAACCCGTCTGGCGCGTGAGCTCGTGGCGCGGGCCGAGGTTACCCAGGCCACCGTGCTCAGCGGCGAGTGTTACGCCGAAGGGGGTGCACCCTATGCGGCCATCGCCCAGCTCTTGCAAAGCGCCGTCACCCAGCAGCCCGCGCTGTTTGCCGATCCAGGCCCCCTGCCCCCGGCCGTGCTGGCTGACCTGGTGACGCTGGCACCTGGTCTGCGCGCCTGCTGCCCTAACATCCCTACCAACCCGCCGCTCGAACCAGGGGCCGAGCAGCAGCGACTGTTCAGCAGTCTGGTTACGTTGTGTGACGTACTGTGCGACCGTGCCCCGCTGCTGCTGCTGCTGGAAGACGTCCACTGGGCCGACAGCGGCACGTTGGGCCTGGTGCGCCACCTGGCCCGTCAGGTGCACCGGCTGCGACTGCTGCTGGTCCTGACCTATCGCGAGATCGAGCTCGACGAAGCCCGCGCCCTGAACGACGTGCTGTATGAGTTCACGCGTGCCCGCCTGGCCACACGCCTCAAATTGGGCCGACTGAGCCGCGAACAGACGGCGAGTCTCCTGGCCGCAATGTTCAGCGCTGACATCTCACCCGAATTCCGGGACAGCATCTATCGCGAAACCGAGGGTAATCCCTTCTTTATCGAAGAAGTCTGCAAGGCCCTTGTCGAGGAAGGTATGCTGTACGTGGATGACGGGCACTGGCACCGGCGCTCCACGGCTGAGCTGCACGGTCCCCAGAGCGTTCGCGTCGCCATCCAGGCGCGCGTCAACAAGCTGCCATCCCCCGCGCAGGACGTGCTGCGCCTGGCCGCCATCTTTGGCCGTGAGTTCGATTATGCCGCCCTGGCCGAGGTGTGCGACCTGGACGAGGATGCGCTGATCGACGCTTTGGAAGCGGCCGAACGGGCACAGCTGATACACGAGGTAACCGCTCGTTCAGGGGTGCCAGCGCGCGGGCCGGCCTTCACCTTTGCCCATGCCCTGATCCCGGGCACCTTGCGCGAGACCATGAGCACCATGCGGCGGCAGCGTCTGCACCGCCGGGTTGCCCTGGCTCTCGAACGGCTGTACCCCGATCGGTTGACCGAACTGGCGCCGGCGTTGGGCCGGCATTTTGCCGAGGCCGGCGATCACGCACGTGCTGCCGACTATCTGCTGCAAGCCGGTGATCGTGCCCGTGCCCTCTTTGCGTACAACGAAGCCATCCAGGCCTACGAGCAGGCGCTGGAATACCTGCGGGAACAGGAACAGGTCGAGCAAGCGGCGCGTACGCTTATGAAACTTGGCCTGATCTACCACACCATGCTCGATTTCCCGCGCTCGCGCCAGGCGTACGACGAGGGTTTCGATCTGTGGCAGCGTGCCAGCCATGCGCCACGCGCCGCCGCGCCGGTGCCCCCGGCACCGCACGCCCTGCGCCTGACAGCCGAAAAACTGTACACCCTCGATCCCGCGCTGGCTGGTGATGCCTCCCAAAGCGAGATCGTGTCGCAGGTGTTTGCTGGCCTGGCCCAGATCAACCCCGACCAGGAGATCGTACCCGACGTTGCGCGTACCTGGGAGATTCTGGAGGATGGACTGCGTTATGTCTTTCATCTGCGCAGTGACGCCACCTGGACCGACGGGCAGCCCGTAACGGCCTACGACTTTGAGTTCGCCTGGCGGCGCGTGCTCGACCCGGCGTTGAAATCACAGCAGGCCCCGCTCCTGTACGATGTGCGCCAGGCCCAGGCTTTCCACTCCGGACAGACCAGGGACCCCAATGCG
>JAYRNS010000096.1:0-4356 GCA_041912075.1 Anaerolineae bacterium | reverse complement strand
GCACGCCGACGTCGTACTCACGCAGGGCTTCGACCACCTCGTAGTCGAGGCCGAGCTGGTTGGCCACGATCACCGTCGTTTCGATGGCGCGCAGTACGGGGCTGCTGTAAATGGTGGTAATCGACTGGCCGGCAAGCCGGTGCGCCAGGTCCGCGGCATGCTGGCGGCCAGCCAGGGTCAACGGGTGCTTGAGACCGCGGTTGGATATTTCATGCAGCACGTTGGCCTGGCTCTCGCCGTGCCGGGCAAAGTAGATTTTCATTTTCGTCAATGCCAACTTACGGCGTGGGCCGAAGTACGCCGTTCTCATCCCGCTTGAGTGGTGCCGTCTGTGTTGGCAAGGGTGCGCCAGGCATTTCGGTCACCGACACGCCGTGCGGCCAGTCCTTGGGCACCACGGCCACGTAACGTGCGTAACCGCCCGTGCCACCCTTGGGCTTGGCAAAACCGATGACGATCAGC
Organism: Anaerolineae bacterium; assembly: GCA_041912075.1. GTDB lineage: Bacteria > Chloroflexota > Anaerolineae > SSC4 > Amarolineaceae > SSC4. The sequence continues at coordinate 3,894 of JAYRNS010000096.1, read as the reverse complement.
GCGCCGGCCTCCGGCACCTGGTCGAGATTGGCCACACCCTCGGCCTGCGCAAAGTGGTTGTGCATCAGCCAGGCTTCACCTTCCAACGTCGGCGTGGTGTCGGTGTCCAGCGGTTCGTGCCCGTGGAACAGGATCTTGCGTTCGAGGTGCAGGAACTTCAGGGCATCCCGGCTGACCCCCGGAAACGGCGCCTGGCCGAAACGCTCGATGTCGCCCCACTTCTTGTACCAGTCCGAGCGCACCATGACCACGGACCCCTCGGGGATACGCCCGTGCTCGGCCTCCCAGTCGAGCACGTCCTGCACCTGGAGGTGATAGCCCTCGTCCTTGGCCACCTGCTCGCTGATGTCGATGACGACCAGCGGGCGAATGGCATACGTGGCCGGGATGTCGCTGATGGTTGCCCCCAGCGGGTCCCAGTGCGCCGGCGGATCGAACTGGGTGCCGTACTGGTCGGTGGTGAGGTCGTAGGCGGTGGCGATGAAGCCGTGCTGTGCGTAGGTAAATTCCTCACCCGCCTTGACGTACCCCTCGATGTCACGGCCGGCAACCGCCGGCTTGAACACCGCGTTGCCAAAACCGGGCCAGACCGGCTGCACCGGCTCGAAGGCGTGGGTCAGGTCGACGTAGCGGGCATCCTTGAAGACGCTTTCGTAGGTCTGCCACAGCCCAGGCAGCTGGGTCTGCGATGTGGGGGCGACGGATGCTGCTGGCACACACGCCGCCAGCAGCAGCGCTGCGGCGAGCAGCACGATCACGAATCCTGTGATTCTGACGTTCACGGGTTCTTTCCTCCCTTCGACTGTAGAACGCATGGCACGCGCCGCACGCTGCGGCGACTTGACGGCACGGACCGCGGGGTGCGCCAGGTCCGTTGGGGAATGGGGCAGTGGTATTTATTTCGCCCGCGCCAGCCCGATGCTCGCCCGCGCCTCGTCGCACTGTCTGTCTACGCCGGGCTCGTGCAAATAGAGGGTTTCATCGGCGCGCAGGCGAGCGCAGACGGACGCCACCACGACCCGCGAGCGGGCGAGACGTCCCTCGCCATGCCCAACACGACCGCGGCGCTGGCTGCCTGCCACATCCAACCATTGATCGACCAGGTTGAACCGCTCACAGCAGTGATCGATCTCACCATAGCTGACGCGTGTCAGCTGCCCATCGTGCATGACCACGACCGACTTTTGACGCCGGTAGCGCACGCCGGCCAGCGCTTCGGCCAGGTGGATGGTAGTGTTGGCGTCGTGGCCCACGCCGAGCAGCAGCACCTGTCCGTCCAGCTCGTAAACCCGGCCGACCGGGCTGTCTAGCCCATGGGGCATGTCCACCGGATGATCCGCCGTGATCGCCGCGGCGTGTGGTCCGCGGGCGGCAAACGCGTGCGGGCTGTCACTACGCCGCACGTCCGCCAGGCGCCAGAATGTGTCGGCCACCACGCCCATGCCGCGGCACGGTGTCGTGTGTGGGTCAAACGGAATCTCGTCGTCGTCGCTCATGCTGGGCATGACGAGGGTGCCGCGCGGCCCCAGCGCAGCCTGCAGCGCCTCGATCAGCCCCACCGGCCCGCCTTCGACCGGACTGATTCTGGAAAAGGACGTGTGCACGAGGAGTACTGCGCCGGGCTCGACGCCGATCGCCAGGAGTTGGGCGATCAGTTCCGTATTTCCGATTGGCTTGCGCAGCATCACGATCAGAGTCCAAGGTCAAGCACGGTATCCAGACCACCCTACTTAATGAGACGGTCGTACTCATCATGCGTGCCAATCCAAAACCAGGTAACCGTATCTGCCTTGAGCAGTCCGATCGCTCTGTATGTCAAGCCAATACGGATCGAGTAGAGTGGCTGACTCTCTTTCACCCGCTTGAAGAAAAGACTCGGATGCGCTGGATCATCACGCCACAGTTTGTAGGATTGCTGTGCTCGCTGGCGAACTTCTGGAGGCAGAGCCCAGTAGTGCTTCCAGAACGTGCGGGTCGTCTGTGACTTCATGGGTGTTCGATGAACTCGCCGCGCTCATCGAACATGGGCAGCGTCTTGCCTTCACTAACTTCCGCCTCGACCAACGCAACCAGCGCCGCCATTCGGTTGTCGGCGGTTGCCGCAAATTGGGTGTCCCACAATGCCTCATCTGCTGCAATTTCCTCAAGCGTCTCTTCGGCCGGCAGTGGGTGTGACCGGAGGAACAGCGCGAACTCGTAAAGCTGCACGGTTCGTGCCAGCGGCATGGTTGTGGCAATATCGGTAATGGCCTTTACGAGATCTGTCTGTGCTTGTAGCTTAATAGCCATATCTGACTCCGAAGCAGTGTCGGCTTTGTTGGTTCAGGGACGACAAGACGATCGAGATTATCGACGAGATTATACCTGCCAGCCGGATTGACGTCAACTGACAAGATTTCCGGTACCCAAGCGCGAGACTCACGATAGAAACCCTGGACAGCGACGGGCCAGCCGCAGCATCCATGCCAACGTTCATGTCAGATCTGCGGCAACGATCGAGTACGAGTAGGAGTACGAGAACGAGTACGAGTACGACGGTGCTCGTACTCGTACTCGTTCTCGTACCGCTGGGTCCTTCGCTTGAGCATAGTCATCGCTTACGCTCGATCAATGGCTACTGTCGTGGCAAGTGCCCCATTAGCCTGCCGGCTGCGGGTCCATCGGCCTGACCGGGCCATGCGCCGGGTACACGACGCGGGCACCCCGCGCACGCAGCAGCTGCCAGGATGCCAGCGCCAGCGGGTTGTCGTACGCATAGACCTCCGGCGGGAGGTCACCGGTGAAGACCGATCCGTCGTCGAGCAGCAGCGAGACGCAGTGCTCGGAGTGGCCGGGCGTGTGCAGGATTTCGCCGGGGATGCCGAGGCTGGCGAGCAGCTGCCGGCTCTGGGCGAACGTGATCATTACGTTGCCATCCGGTAGGATGTCCACGTAATGATCCCACGGTTTGGTCCAGTTTCTCATCATCGGAATAGCCGCGACCTGAACATCGAGGACCAGCAGGGGCACGCCGGCCAGTTTCATCTCCTGCGCCAGCCCCGCATGGTCGATATGGTAGTGCGTGGCGAGCGCATAGCGGATCTCTTTGAGCGGGATACCCGTGCGCTTGAGGTTGGCCTGCAGCGTACCCATCGTCCCCGGCCAGCCGATGTCGACCAGCAGGCGCGAGGTGCCGGCACTCACCACCCAGTAGTTGGTGGAGCGATAACCGACGTTGACAACCGTAATGGGATCGTTCGTTCTCATTTCTGCCCCACCACGACCAGTCGCTGCGCATGCTGGTCGTAGTCTGTGCCGTCGATGCTGCCGTACACGCGAACCTGGGCAAAGCCGGCGTCGCGCAGCAGCGCTGACAGCTCGACCGCCGAATAGGATCGCACCGATACGCGCTGCTCGAAACGCTGCGTGCCCTGGATGACGATCCAGCGCGTCTCGATGCGGCGCCAGTGCTGGCTGGCCTTTTTCTCGGACAGAATCAACAAGTCGCCCACTTCGCTCCATTCCCGTTCCTGGAAATGACTGGCGACGATCTCCTTGCCGGCGGTTTCGATCAGGAACCGCCCCCCGGTGCGCAGGGACGTGTACATGTTCTTGACGACTCTGAAATCATCGTCGGGATCCTCGAAATATCCAAATGACCCGAACAGATTGACGACTACGTCGAAGCGGTCGGGCACGCAGTAGTCACGCATGTCACCTACCACGAAGTTGACATTCAGATTGCGCGCCGCCGCATGCGTGCGTGCCTGTTCGATGTAAACCGCCGTCCGGTCGACGCCGGTAACGTCGCAACCGCGCCGGGCAAATTCCAGGCTGTGCCGGCCTTGCCCGCAGGGGAGATCGAGAATCCTGGCCGGTTCTGCGATCTGCAGCAGTTTCACGATCTTGGCGACT
>JAYRNS010000095.1:0-6460 GCA_041912075.1 Anaerolineae bacterium | reverse complement strand
TGGACACGTTGCCGCCACCGGATTGGCGTAGACCGTTCCATGCAGGAGGTCAAGCCGTAGTCGTCGCGCTGCCAGTGGCAGGCCGGTCTGCTCCCAGGCAATACGTGCCCAGGGACCTTCGGTCGACCACGAAGGCCGTACGAGAGTCACACCAGCCAGTGTCTGATCCAGCCTGCGAGTGCCAAAGGCCGTTAGCCCAAAATCGGGCGCTGCGGCTGGCAGTTGGCGCAGCAGCTGGCCGATGTAGGTGGACACCCCCGCGCTGCGGTACGTCGCATCCGCTGCCCACAGCAGCGCATCGATACCCAGCTGGCGCACTGGTTCACCCGGCCAGCGGCAGTGGACCGTAGCGCCCTTGCCACCTTGTGCTGGCCGCCACAGCAGCCTGGTAAGCGGCCACCGTCAGTGCCGCGACGCGAGCCTGTGTATACAGCGCCAACACGCGTGCGCGACCACGCGCCGCCAGCTCACACCAGAGACTACCATCCTGCTGCAGCCGCTGCAACTGCGCACGCAGCCCGTCGACGTCACCCTCCGCAAAAGTCAACCCCGCATGACCAATGACCTGCGGAATCTCACCGCTGGCGGCGCCAATGACCGGCACACCACAGGCCATCGCCTCGATCAATACCCGGCCAAATTGTTCTTTCCAGTTGGGCGCCGTACGCGAGGGCAGCACCAGCACGTCGAGCCCCTGATAGAAGTGGGGCATCTCGGTCGACGGCAGCCGGGTCAGAAACTCTACCTGTCCGCTCAACCCCAGCTCGGCTGCCAGCTGGGCCAACACCGGTCGCTCACGGCCATCGCCGGCCAGACGCATGCGGCAGTTTTCGATTTGGGCTGCTGCCCGCAGCAGCAGGTCCAGACCTTTTTCGGGCACCAGCCCACCCGCGTAACCGATCACCATAGCACGATCCGCCGTCGCCGGCGGCCTTGCAGAACGGGGCGTAAAAAAAGCCGGATCGACCCCAAATTGAGGCACCACGGATACCGGACCCTGGTACCCTTTGGCACGCAGAACGGTGACTGCCTCCTGGTTGCCGGCCAGGGCATGCACGGCGTGCTGGTAGGTATACCGTTCCATCCAACTAAAGGGTGGTGGATAACGCCGGTACAGATTCTGCCACGTGTAAAAACAAGCGGGGATTCCCAAACGGTTCGCCAGCCAGACGCCGTGGAACGTTGCCGCGTTCAATGGCTCTTCGTCCATGTGCAACAAGTCGGGCCGCAGCGTGCGCAGCCAGTGCCCCAGCTGGGGGTAATAGTGCAGGTGAAAGTGACCGTTCCAGGCCATTGGGGTTTCGATCAGCCGGTAACCACGCGTATACACGCGTTGGAGCGGCGTCACACCCCGGCTGTCGCCCCAGTAGGGTGGTACCAGCACCGTCAACTGGACCCCCGGCAGTTGGGCCATCTCTTCTAATTTGCGCTGGTAAGCGCCATTGACGATGGCCTTGGACACCATGACCACGTGCATGACCGGATCATCTTCCAATGGTTAGTATGCCCCAGAGGACAGGCCTTTCGACCACAACCGCGCGCTGGAAAAAAATCCCCCGCGGCTACAAAGCGGAGGATCGGCCTGCTCGTGGTCGGCTGGCAGCATCACTGTGCCTCGAGACGCTGGCGCAGCATGGGGAACTTGTCTTCGAGCTCTTCCCACTCCACCATGTCGCGCCACATGGCTGCGGTCACTGCGGAATCGACCCGGGCATTTACCAGCGTACACACTCGTTCTGCCAGCTCCGTAGAATGGCGAACCCCATATTGCAGGCGCAGACTGGCCAGCCGCCAGCGAGCCAGCTGGTATGCCGGCGAAAGCAGAGCAGGGGGTGTACGCGCCACACGGGGGCGATCCAGCCCAACGACCGCAAACAATTCCTGTATTTCTAACGACGTCATGATTGAGAATAAGAACTTTCTTATGAGCCTGGCGACATTATAGCCGAAATGTGATGGGTGGTCAATAAAAGCCAGCTCTTCGGGTCTGGCAGACCCGAAGAGTCTCCGCCTACAGCCCGGTCGGGTGATCGATCCAGATCGTGGCCAGGCCAAAACGTTCGCCCAGGTGCTGTGCCAGGGCACGCACCCCCGCGGTCTCGGTTGCATAGTGCCCGGCATAGACGGCGTTGATCCCCAATTCCTGGGCACGATAAAAGGCTGCGTGCGATGTTTCTCCGGTCACGTACGCATCGGCGCCCAAGGCCTGGGCTTGTGCCATGAAATCAGCGCCGCCACCAGACAAGACAGCCACACGATGGATTCGAGAGGGGCCGTACAGCTGGACGAGCGGTTGGCCAGGCAGGGTGGTACGCACCGCCGCCAGCAGATCGTCGCGTGTCCAGCCGGCGGGTGCATCGGCCAGGACCCCGATCGGAGTGCCTTTCACCTCTCCCCACCAACCGCTGACCTGCAAACCCAACCCGCGCGCCAATACCGCATTGTTACCCACTTCGGGGTGGGCATCGAGCGCCAGGTGTGCCGCGTACAAGGAGAGACCGGTCTCGAACAAACGCCGGACCCGGCGGCCCAACGGTCCGCGCAGCGGTTCGGGCGCCCCCCAGAACAGCCCGTGGTGCACGATGAGCAGCTGTGCACCGGCCCGCACGGCATCGTCGATCACCGGCAGTGCCGAGTCAGTGCTGACCGCCACCACTTGCACGTCATCATCGGTTGCCTCGACCTGCAGCCCTTGGGGGCCGTAATCAGTCATCGTGGCGATGCGCAGGTAGTCATCGAGATAGGATACCAGGTTGTGCAGTAGCATTGTCGATTCACCTCGTTTGTGATACACTCCGTCCAAGCGGGCCGGCTCGATTGTATCATACTTGCCTGTGGGCCAAAAACGCCACGCCTGACCCACGCACGCGTCATGAAGATCTGCGTGGCTGATCCGCTTTTCGCAAATTGGCGTAGAACGTTGCCTGCGCGTTCCGCCATTTGGCGTAGGTCCATTCCCGCCGTGTACCGGATGCCAGACCAGGGATTCCAGGGTACAATGGGAACGATCGAAGCGTGTTGCGCCGGCAGCGCAGCAAGCTTCGAGTTTTATTTTGTGCCGCTTTGCGCGACAGAAATGGGTGGACAATGAAAAGATACCTAACCCTCGCCGGTTTGACTGTGATCCTACTGCTGAGCGCATGTGTTCCCCCTAATGCCGCGCCCACAGCAACCCCGGCCAGCCCGTCCGCACCCACTTCGACGCCGGCTTCGCCAGTGATGACACCCACCGTCGTGACATCGCCAACGACCACGGCGCCGACGCCGGCCGAGACCGACGTCTACCCTGCGGCTGTACAGGCAGCCCAGGCCACCGCCGCACGCGACCTGAACGTCCCACTCACGAGCGTGACAGTGGTTCGTTTTACACCGGTCGATTGGCGCAACGGCTGTCTGGAAGTCGACCGTCTCGAACGGCCCTGCACGGATGCAATTGTGCCGGGATACCAGGTTTTTCTTAACGTAGAAGGCCAAACCGTCGAGTACCGGACCAATCTCGATGGCTCCCAAGTGGTCTTTGCGGGTCCGGATGTAACCGTGCCGGCGCCGACACCCGATGATGTGGTTTTTACCTGGCACCGCGAGGGTGGAATCGCCGGATTCTGTGACGAGCTGCGTGTGTCGGCGACGGGTGAGGCGATCGCCAGCAACTGCCAGCGCGCGGTGAGTTATGAAGTGGGTCGCCAGACGCTGCTCCCGGCCGAGATGAAGCAGCTGCAGGCATGGCTGGCATCGTACCTGCCCGTGAACCAGACCTTCAAGGATGCTGCGGTGGCCGATGGGCTGACCCAAACGCTGGCGATGGCCGGTCAGGGGTCAACCAACGCCTCACCGGAGACGCAGCAGGCGATGCTGGCGTGGGCGAATGCCGTCTATACCCGCATTGTGAGTAACGTTCAACGATGATAATTTGACATGTTCCGTATTTGTGGGTACACTTGCCGCAACTGGGCATATGCCTGAGTACCGGCAGGCCCAGTTTACGCGTGATTCAGCCGTCGCTGGGTGACGAAACAGAACACGGAGACAATACGAACATGATCAGTAAACAATACGCCAAGAATAACAAGACGGCCAAGGTGACCTTCGAACTACCAGCCGATTCTGCCGTCTCGAAAGCTACCCTCCTGGGTGATTTCAATAACTGGGACAACACCGCCACTCCGCTCAAAAAGCGCAAGGATGGCACTTTCTACGCCACGGTGAGCCTGGAGGCCGGCCGTGAGTATCGCTTCCGCTATCTGCTTGACGACGGCGCCTGGCTCAACGACCCGGCGGCCGACGCCTACGCTGATAATCCATTCGGCACGACCGATTCGGTCGTCACCGTCTAACCGGTAAGACCGCACCAACCAGCATCCCAGCACAACACCGAAGGCTGTAGATCCCACGCGGGCGGGGTCGAATGGGTGAACCATTCGACCCCGCCTTTCATTACGAAAGGACAGATTTGGCAGCAGGCGCGGCCTTTGGTATAATGACGCCTGTCCATGAGCCACCATAGCTCAGCCGGCAGAGCAAGTCATTCGTAATGACTCGGTCCTCGGTTCGATTCCGAGTGGTGGCTCCACACCCTCTCGCATACCAAACCGTTATCAGGGTGAAACCTGCGCACTTGCAGCGCACCGGCGTGTCGATTTCACCCTGGCAACGGTGACGTGTATGCGAGAGTTTTTTCTTTCATAATCCACAACCGTTGACCGGGCAACTTGCGTGGCAACCCTGTTTCCCGTATAATCGCAGTTGTTTGCCAGCCTGAGCCAAAGTCGAGGATGGAATGCTAGAGAAGCTATTGGGGATCGATCTCGGTACGGTAAATTTGCTCGTGTACATGAAGGGCAAAGGCATCGTTCTGCAAGAACCTTCCGTGGTGGCGATTGCCACCCGTGACAACAAAATCGTCGCCGTCGGCCAGGAGGCGGCCGATATGCTGGGCCGCACCCCGGAAAGTATCGAAGTTGCCCGCCCGATGCGGGACGGCGTTATTGCTGATTACGTCGTCACCGAGGCCATGCTGCGTCACTTCATTCGCACCACCTGCGGGCGCAACCCACTCTTCAAACCCAAGGTCATGATCAGCACGCCCAAGGGGGTCACCAGCGTGGAAAGCCGCGCCGTGCACGACGCCACCATCGAAGCGGGTGCCCGGGAAGCCTATCTGATTCCCGAACCCCTGGCTGCGGCCTACGGTGCCGGGCTGCCGATCGATACCCCCACCGGGAATATGGTGGTGGACATCGGCGGCGGCACCACCGAAGCCGCCGTGGTATCGATGTATGACATCGTGGTGTGGAGCGCCATTCGTATTGGCGGCAACCGCATCGACGATGCGATCGTCAACTACGTACGCAAGAAATACAACCTGCTGATTGGCGACCAGACGGCCGAAGAGATCAAGATCAAGATCGGCAGTGCCCTGCTGATGCCGGAAGCGATGTCGATGGAAGTGCGCGGGCGCGACCAGGTTGCCGGCCTGCCCAAAACAATCATCATCACCTCGGAAGAGGTCACAGAAGCCATCAGCGAGCCGATGCAGGCCATCGTGGGCACGGTCAAAGCCACGCTCGAAAAGACACCGCCCGAGCTGGCGGCTGACATCATCGATCGTGGCATGGTGCTGACTGGTGGTGGTGCACAGCTGCGCAACGTCGACAAACTGCTGACCAAAGAGACCGGCGTGCCGTGTTACGTGGCAGAGAATCCGATCGCCTGCGTGGCAATCGGCGCGGGCAAGGCGTTGGAGAACTACGCCATTCTCAAACGCAGCGTGACCCAACAGTAATACGCGATGGAGACAACCTGATGACCTACGGGCGCAAACTGGACCCCAGCCCGATTCCCGGCAACCTTGCCGTGGCTGACCTGGTCGACGACTATTTTCTGGCGTACAACGCGGCCCGTCTGCGCGAAGCGTGCCGGCTTTTTGTTACCAAGATGCTCGCACCGGACGTCACCGTGGGTCTCACCTTATCTGGCGCTCTCACGCCCACCGGCCTGGGCCACGCCGCCCTCGTTCCCTTGATCGACGCAGGCCTGGTCGATTGGGTGGTCGCGACGGGTGCCAATCTCTACCACGACCTGCATCGTTCGCTGGGCTTCGAGCTGTTTCAGACATCGCCGTTTACCGACGACGTCGCCCTGCGCGAGCAGAAAATCATCCGTATCTACGACATCGTGTTCGACCAGGACGTGCTGCTCAAGTCGGACGCCTTCCTGCGCCAGGTGCTGGCTGCGCCCGAGTTCCAGAAGCGGATGAGCACGGCCGAGCTGCATTACCGCCTGGGCAAATACGTGCGTGCGCGTGAGCAGCACCTCGGTCTGCGCCATCGCTCGGTCCTGGGCGCGGCCTTCGAGGCCGGCGTGCCGGTCTACACCTCGAGTCCGGGCGATTCGACGATCGGCATGAACGTGGCCGCCCTGCGTCTGGCTGGTGCCGCGATTGGGTTCGACCCGGAGCTCG
>JAYRNS010000094.1:0-8054 GCA_041912075.1 Anaerolineae bacterium | reverse complement strand
GAACCAGTCGGCGCGCAAGGAATTCATAGACAAGACGAGGTCCCGCAGCGAAGGTGCCGGACCGCGGCGTGTCGATGAGAATGTCTGTGCCTACAGTACTTTGTATGTCACTTCTTGAACGACTGCAGCTCGACGGTCGTCTTCGTAGCCTGGCCGAGGTCGCTTTCCGATTTGACCAGACCGACGCCCGCTGCATACCAGGATGAGGTATCCATCGTAATCGTGAACGGTTCCGGTGCTGCCGCACCGCCCAGATTCATGCGCATCGTCTGCGTCATCTTGGTGTCGACGCGGAAAGCGTCGAAGGTTCCCGCCGGTACCGTCACCTTCTCTTTGGCCACGATTTCATTGGCCATCGACACCGTTCCGGTAATGGTACCACTCATGCCCTGCGATGCGGCGATCGTGCCAATCAAATCGTAGGACGCATCCCACGTTTTGCCAATTTGCCATGCGTCCTCGGCCGGAATCAGGATACCGCGCCCGTTGAGGGTCTCGACCTTGATGTTGGCTTGTTCCATCTCCAGGCCGCTGTAACGGGCAGCCATCAACCCGTCCCGCGTGCACTCGTAGTTTGTCGAATTGACCAGCTGGTCGAACGTCTGTACCATCGTAAAAGACGAATCGGTGATGTTGGCCAGCGTTACGGTGTAGGTCGACGAGGCTTCCCCAACGGCATTGTAGAACCAGGTAAGACCAGGCGCCACGGGATAGTAGAGGTTATCACAACCGCTGCTCGCCACCGGCACCGGCGTTGGCGTGGGTGGTTGGGGTGTGGGGGTGGGCGCGAGAGTAGCGGTGGGTGCGGCTGCTTGTGTTGGCAGTTCAGTGGCAGCCGGTTCGATGGCGGGTGCGGCCGGTGTGTTCGTGGCCGCTGGTGCGGCCGGCTGGCCACCGCAGGCCGCCAATGCCGCGATCATCACGATCAGGGTCATAACGGCAATGGTTCGCTGAAATGTGTTCATGGGTATTTCCTTACGTAATGGGTAATTCTCCTTGTTGCAGCGCAACGGCCACAGTATAATTCATCCCCGACACAATTGCCAATTGGCCCGCGGTTTGATAATGGGTCTGGCTATGGAAATGCTGTTATATTTGACAACTCACAGCGAGTATTGTAACATAATAATTAGTTCTCATTGATTGGCATGGCTCGGGATGCATCTCAATAGTTGTCATCTGGTTTGTCTATCAGACCAAGGGAGGAGCACAACCATGTTGCGACGGATCTCTGTTGTCAGTCTCATCATCCTGGTGATTGCTGTCCTGATTATTCCGACTGCCGCTGCGGGCACCGCCGGCTCGTACTACGTGCAAATCACCCTCCAACCGGGAGAGAGCACGTCAGTACCGATGATGTTCTGGTGTCTCAATTATGGAAAGAATTTTCCTGGCTCCGTGAGCGGACCCACTCAGGTCGCCGCCGATGACGTGCTCAAGGTCGTCAGTGTGGCGCGTGACAAGAATGTTCTCGATTCCGAGCCATTCCAGGTGCAGATTGCGATCTGGTACGCGGTCGATGGCATATACCATACAGCAATCGGTGTCAACCGCGATCTGGCCGAATCGATCGTCAACGAAGCCAGCCAGCTGGACCTGCCGCCGCTGCCATCGGGTGTGCCGACGCTGGATGCCGCGGTGGCCAACGGTTCTGCGCAGGTGGTCGTTCAGAATTTCCAGTCGATTCCAAACCCCACCGACCCCAACGAAATTCCGTTCGAGGGCAAGGGTAATGTGGTGATCTCGAATACAACCCAAAGTGCGCTGACTTTCATCCTGGTGGATGGTCAGGAGTTTGCGCCTGACAATGAAGAAAACCAGGCCATGGTCGGCGTCATCGAGGGTGAATTCAACCCGCCAACGACGGGTGGCGATGGTCTGTGGGTCAACACCCAGCTTCTGCTCTGGGCAGCAGCCGCGGTGTCCCTGGTGTTCGCAGGCGCCATGATCCGCCGGCCGCGGCCCATGAAGCGGTAGCCACATCGCTCGTATCTGTTTCAGATCAAACGCCGGACCAAGAGGTCCGGCGTTTTTTCATCCATCGTGTGAAGGAATGGTTTTAGCCGCGCTGGTGCAGCCAGCGCATCAAATCGGCCACTGGCCAGGTATTGATGATCCGGTCGGGGCTGGCCCAGCCGCGACGAGCAGTTGCCACGCCAAAACGTAGAAATTCAAGATGGTCAGGATGGTGGGCATCGGTATTGATGCTGAGGGTAATGCCCAGGTCGACAGCCCGGCGCACATAGATATCATTCAAATCGAGCCGCTGCGGGTTAGCGTTGATTTCCAGGGCGACACCGGTCACCGCGGCGGCCTGCAGCACGGCATCCATGTCCAGGTCAGCCCCGTCACGATTCGGAATCAAACGCCCCGTCGGATGGCCGATGATGTCGACGTGGGGGTTGCGGACGGCATTGAGCAGCCGCTGTGTGACCTGTTCGCGGGGCTGGCGCAGACTGACATGTAATGATGCAATCACCAAATCAAAACCCGCGAGCACCTCATCCGGGTAATCGAGCGTGCCATCGGCGCGGATTTCGACTTCGGTCCCCTGCAGCAGACGCAGCGAATCACCCATTTCCTGCTGCACGGCGTCGATTTCGGCCCGCTGGCGGGCGATATCTGCCACCCGTAACCCACCCGTGACACCCAACCCACCCGAATGGTCGGTGATGGCCAGCACCTGCCGGCCGCGCGCCCGTGCGGCCTCGGCCATCTCGCGAATCGACACTTTGCCATCGCTCCAGGTCGAATGGCTGTGCAGTTCGGCGCGCACCTGGTCCAACGTTACCAGATTGGGTAGACGGGCCGCGCGCCCCGCCTGGATCTCGCCCCGGTCCTCGCGCAGCTCCGGGGGAATCCACGGCAGACCCAGCGCGGCATACACCTCTTCTTCCTGCGCATAGACCAGCTCACCCCCACCCGGCTGCACGATGGCCTGATCTGACAATGACAGCCCCTGCGCCAAAGCCAACTCGCGCAGACGTACGTTGTGATCCTTGGAACCGGTGGCGTACTGCAAGGCCGTGCCAAATCGTGCCGGCGGATGGACCCACAGCTGGGCGCGCAGACCGTTGCTGAACTCGACACTCGATTTGCTTGAACCCTGCCCCAGGATGCGGATCACCTGCGGCTGACCGACGAAGGCAGCCATCACCGGTGTGGGGTCATCGGTGGCTACCAGGATATCGATATCGCCAATCGATTCACGCATGCGGCGCAGGCTGCCGGCCACTTCGGCCGCGTGTACGCCAGCGACACGGCGCAGCTGGTCCAGCATCGCCTCAGCCAGCGGCCACGCCATACCCAATGGAATCCGGTCACTGCGCCGGGCGAGCGACTCGATGCCGGCCAGGATCTTGGCCTCGGACTTGGGCCCCATGCCGGGCAGGCTGCGCAGCTGGCCCGCGCGCGCGGCTGCTTCGAGCTGGGCCAGCGTGGTGATATTGGCCGACCGCCAGAACATGGCAATCTTCTTGGGACCCAGGTCGGGCACTTGAAGCAGTTCGGCCAGGCTGGGTGGTACCTCCGCCTCGAGGTTGTCCAAAAACGCCAGGTGGCCGGTCGTGAGCAGCTCGTCGATCTTGTCGGCGATCGCTTTGCCTACGCCAGGGACCTCACGCAGCTTGCCTTCGCGCCAGACGTCGTTGACGTCACGACCCAGCGTGTCGAGGCTGTCGGCCGCCTTGCGGTAGGCCAGGGTCACGTAGATGACCTCGCCTTTGATGTCCAACAGGTCGGCGATCAGGCGAAACGTTTCCGCGAGTTCGTGGTTGGTCATGGCTGGGCTGGTGAGCGGTTCAGGTGGCTGGTCCGGTTGTGGTCGTGCAGCCGCCAGATCTCGCGACGCTCGTGCTGGACGTACTCGAAGTGGGTGATGGCAGTGTTGTGCACCCACACTTCGGTGCGCTGCCAGGGTCCCACGTTGAAGACGTGGTCGAACACGGCCTCGATGACACCGCCGTGGCACACCGCCACGACAACCTGCTTGGGGTGCCGGGCCACGGCATCTTCAATGAACAGGCCGACGCGTGTCCGAAAATGCATCCACGTTTCGCCGCCTTCGACCTGCGGTGTGATCGAAGCAAAGGGACGCTCGCTGGCCCAGTATTCGGCGTAATCACGCGGTAGGGCATCGTTGGGCCAGGGGGTGTGATCGGCGCGGTTGTTGCCGATTTCACGCAGACGGTCGTCACCGCAGACCGGCTGGTTGTACACGCCAGCCACGAAACCCGCCGTTTCGCAGGCGCGACGCATCGTACTGGCGTAGAGCACATCGATCGTTGGCAGGTACGAAGGCAGCCAGGCTGCCAGCGCCGTGGCCTGCTGGCGCCCAAGCTCGGTCAACCCCTCGTCGGTATTGCCATTCTGCCAGTCTGCCAGGTTGACATGGCTCTCGCCATGACGGATCAAGTACAAATGCATACGGTTCTCTCCTCGCTGGGGTCGTGCACGGCCGATTCGGTTCTGCATGCATGCCAACAGCCCCTCCCCAACCGCTCTATCATAACGCAGGACACAGAGATACGCCAAAACGTTAAGCTAGAGTTGGCATCTTGGCTGCAACGCAGTGCGTTGCAGCCAGGATGCCAACTCTACTTGACAACCCCATCATTCTCAAGTACACTTGCCCCAACCTTGCAGAAAAAGGAGGCGTGTCATGACAATCGAGCGTTTGGTCCCTGTCGTTGTGCTGACGCGCCTGCGGCCCAGCTGCTAGCCTGGGTTGTTACCTGACCGCTTGCGGGCCACGGGCGCATCGACGCACCGTGGCTTTTTTGTTCCAGGCTGCGGTGGCGGGATACCCGTGACCAGCAGCCAACCGGCCACGGGATGGTAATGCCCTGTGGCTGAGATGACAGCCACAGTGGCAGCGGCCCTGTGGCTGTTTTGTACGTTTCTGCGAGGAGCACACCCATGCGGTTCTATACCGATTACGAAGATACAGAAGACACTCCCTATTCGTACCACGCCCGCAAACAAACGGTACGCAGCAGACCCCCACGCCTCCCGACCGAGATGGTGGAGGCGCTGGGTTCGTATGACGAGAGCGTCGTCCAGACCTTCAACCCGCAAGTGACGTTTTCGCGGCACGAAGAAGCCTGGACAATGGCCGCGCTCAAGGGCTTCTACGACGAAAACCTGATCGCCGACGTCGTACGGTCGGTCAAAGGCGGCAAAGAGGCCTCGGTTTACTGCTGCCGCGCCCATCCGGCGACGGGCGTCGATCTGCTGGCGGCCAAGATCTACCGGCCCCGCGAGTTTCGCAGCCTGAAGAATGACGCGCTCTACCGTGAAGGACGGGTGGCGTTGGGCGAGGATGGCAAACTCATGCGCGGGGCACGCGAGCGGCGGGCCATGGCCAAAAAGACGGGCGTCGGCGCCGAGCTCCTGATCACGTCGTGGATCGAGCACGAGTACCAGACACTGTCTCTCCTGCACGCGGCCGGCGCTGACGTGCCGCGGCCCTTTGCCCAGGCCGGCAATACGATCCTGATGGGCTACGTGGGTGAAGCGCAGCGCGCGGCACCGGCGCTGCAAGAGGTGGTTCTATCCACGCGCGAGGTGCGCCCGTTGTTTACCCGCGTCATGAACAACATCACCACCATGCTGGCCAACCACCGGGTACATGCCGATCTGTCAGCATACAACATCCTGTACTGGCAAGGCGAAATCACGCTGATCGACTTTCCACAGGCGGTCGACCCGATGCTGAATCCGCATGCGCCGGCTCTGCTGCTGCGCGACGTGGAGCGTGTCTGCCAGTACTTTGCGCGCTACGGCGTGCACAGCGACCCCGCCGCCCTGGCGAGTGACCTCTGGTCACGCTACCTGGCCGCGGCGCTTTAGGGTTGACCACATAGAACGCACAAGGCACACAGACAACAAGAAATTCTATGTGCTTTGTGCGTTCTTCGTGGTGAGACAGGCCGCGCTTACTGCTGCTGCATCGTAAAATCGAACTCGAGTTTGATCAGGTCCTGCAGACTGAGCAGGATGGGCACGCGCGGCTGGGGGATGTTGTAGTCGGCAAAGGTGAAGCTGGTCGTAGCCTGGCCGGTCAGCGTTTCGCCGTCGCGGCGGAGCGTGATCGCCCAGGTTGCCGGCTTGGTCACGTCGCGGATGGTCAGATCACCCGTCATCTCGAACGTCCCCTCGCCGCTGGCCGGCAGGGGTGAAGGCAGCCCCTTGATCGCCGTGGGCACAAAGGTCACGTTGGGAAAGCGGCCGGTCTGCATAATATTGTTTGCCAGGAAGCCATCCCGGCGGCTCGAATCACTGCGCAGCGCAGTGACGTCGATGACAAACTGGGAGCCGCCTGGCACCAGGTTACCGTTTTTGTCGACGATCATCGTGCCTGAGATCAGGTTCGTTGTACCGATGGCGTCACTCGGCAAGTCGCGGTTGGCCAGCTGTTCACGCACACGGTAGCGCGCCTGGCTGCTTTCAGGAATCACCACAAAACGGAGGTCGTCACCACTGACAGACACGTTGGCCGGTGCTGTGGCAGCTACCACGGGTGCAGCCCCGGTGGCTGTCGGGGCCGCAGCGGGTGTGGCAGCCGGTGCACCACACGCGGTCAGCATCAGGCCGACCGTCAGTGCAGCCGCGACCAACAGGGTTACGTTCTTTTTCAACATATCGTCCTCGTCATGAAAGTTGGGGGGTGTAGAAAGACAAGCGCCGTGATTATAGTCAAAGCAGCATTCAGCGCAAGCTACGCCACGAAGTGCTCCGGCATCTCCACGGTGACCACCTCACCGCGGGCGCAGACCTCGCCACCCGCACTGAGCGTGACACTGACGACGACCTTGCGACCTTTGATTTCTTTGACCCGCGCCCGCAGTTGGAGGGGCCCGCCGATTGGCGTGGGCCGCAGGTAGTCCACGTGCAGCGACGCAGTGACAAAGCGGTGCGCCGGTTCCGTGTCCATCGCCCGTCCTTCGGCGCGATAGGCCGCGGCAGCCGCGGTACCGGTGGCGTGGCAGTCGATCAACGAGGCAATCAGACCGCCGTAGACGTAACCGGGGACGGCAGTGTGGTACGGACGCGGCTGGAAGGCGCAGACCGCCTCGTCGCCATCCCAGTAGCTCTTGATCTGCAGCCCGTGTTCGTTCAACCGCCCACAGCCGTAGCAGTGACTGACGTTATCAGGGTAGTAATCTTGAAAGGCCTTCTCGGTCAATGTGTTTCTCCTCTGCGATCGCGCCACACACGCCAGAACAAGCAGCCATTCGGCCATTGACGCTTTGCGCGGCGTAGACAGCGCGCAGGAAACGGCTGGGCACGCACGCCGGCCTGCGCATGAGATATGTCATGGCACGTGCGGCGGTGGGCGTTCAGGTACCCATCGGGTCCTGGCGGTGCGCCTTCTGTTGCACGGCCAGGTCGTACGACAAGCGCAGCAGTTCGACCGCGCCGTCGACGTCGGATGCCTGGCGCAGGTAGCAGCTGACCCACCCCGTTTGGGGCAACAGGTGATGCGGCTCGGCCCGTCCGGCAGCGACCACTTCAGCACGCACCCGGGTAGGAAAAGGAATGTCAACCAGCGCTTCACCGTGAATGTGACCCAACTCGCGTCCCCCCAGGCGGTATTCCGTGCCGCCAAAACGGTGCGGGTGTGGTGTGACGCCCGGCCAGGATAAGACAGCTTCTTCGATACGTGCCTTTGCGCCGTTGACAGGCATCTGCCACTCCTTTTGTCAGGATCGGTTCGGGGGCTTTCGACTCATCGACTAATCCGGGGATGGTCTTTTTGACTGTGGGCACAGCCGTAGCGTCACATCGTGCACGATAGTGCGACCCCCCTGTGCCACCTATCCATCGCCGTGTAAGCCATTGTGCCCGACGGCTGATCCCTGAACTCGGCCCAAAACTGAGCAGCAAGTGGGCTGGAAAATGAACAACCGAATGGGCGATACTGGTTCTGAACGCTGAACCAGGAGGATATCCATGACTGCCAATGCTGCGACACTCGGCCGTATGCCAGGCACACCTGAACCCGATCCCATTCTATTAGGTGGACCGGCGGCTCTAGCCGAAAGCGCCTGGAT
>JAYRNS010000093.1:0-3368 GCA_041912075.1 Anaerolineae bacterium | reverse complement strand
GGCATTTCGTATCGGCGAGAAAGCAGCCGATCCCTTGCAGATGTACCTGGCCGACGTGTTTACGATCTCACTCAACCTGGCCGGCAACTGCGGTCTGTCGGTACCGTGCGGGTTCGACCAGAACGGGCTGCCGGTCGGGCTGCAAATCCTGGGTCCGGCGTTTGGCGAGGCGGCCATCCTGCGCACAGCGCACGCGTACGAGCAGGCCACGACGTGGCACACCGTCCGGCCGCACTTTGCCCAGGCGGCCGCATGATGCCGCACCTGGATTCATCGCAAAGGCATCGTAAAAGAATAACTTCCGGCAATTTGGTTGGATTTCGCAGCAATTCACGGGAAGTTGTTCTTTTACGAGCCCGAAGGAGCGATTTGTTGTGAAGGTGATCATCCCCCTCGCGGGATTTGGCACGCGGCTGCGGCCGCACACTTACACAAAACCCAAGCCGCTGTTGAACGTGGCCGGTAAGCCGGTGCTGGGTCACGTGCTCGATAAGCTGGCCGGGGTCGACCTCGACGAAGTGATCTTTATCGTGGGCTACCTGGGGGACCAGATCCGCCAGTACGTCGAAACGCACTATGACTTCCCCGCGCGCTACGTCGAACAACGTGAGCTGCTGGGCCAGGCGCATGCGATCTGGCTGGCACAGGAATTCATCCACGGGCCGACGCTGATCATTTTTGTCGATACCATCTTCGAGGCCGACCTGCTCGAAATACCCGCCGTCGCCGCCGATGGCATTCTCTACGTCAAAGAGGTCGAGGACCCGCGCCGGTTCGGGGTGGCCATGGTGGGCGCCGACGGCGTCGTGCAGCGCTTGATCGAGAAACCGGCCGGCTTCGAGCACCGGCTGGCGATCGTGGGCGTCTACTACCTGCGTGATGGCCAATGGCTGATGCGTGCCATCGACCAGCTGATGGTCGAAAACCGCCAGACCAAGGGCGAGTATTATCTGGCCGATGCCCTGCAGGTGATGATCGAGCAGCAGGCGCGGTTTGTCGCACGGCCGGTAAGTGTCTGGGAAGACTGTGGCAAACCGGAGACCGTGCTGCACACCAACCGTTTTCTGCTCGAAACCGGTGGCGCCTACGTGGGCACGGCACAGATCAGCAACTCGGCAATCATCGAACCGGTTTATATCGCCGACAGTGCGCGCATTACCAATTCGATCATCGGGCCCTACGCCACGATCGCCGATGGCGCGGCCGTGTGCGATTCGCTGGTGCGCGACTCGATCGTCGACGAAGGTGCGGTGATCCAGGATACGATGCTGGCCGACTCATTGATCGGCAAGGATGCGCTGGTGCGCGGTATCTACCGCAAGCTCAACGTGGGCGACTCGTCGCAGGTCGATTTTGCCAACGCCTAACAGCCTATCGGCACAACCAATTCGAGCTTACTTGCCGACGCACACAGCGAAACTCATGTTCTGTTGAAACTTGGGGTTTTGAGGCGGCATGAGGCCCACGAAATTCCTGGTTTCTTCAGAACATGAGTTGGGTTATTCGGATAAGCTCTAAGCCACGGGATGTGATCATGAAAAACCGCATTTCGGCACGGGTCGAGTCCGTGCCACCGTCCGGTATTCGGCGCTTTTTCGACATCGCCGCCACGATGCCCGATGTCATTTCCTTGGGTATCGGCGAGCCAGACTTCGTGACACCTGACGTGATTCGCAGTGCCGGCATTGCGTCACTGCAGCGCGGGGAAACCCGCTACACCTCGAATTCGGGTACTATCGAGCTGCGGCATGCCCTGGCGGACAAACTGGCGGCCCTGTATGGTATGACGTACGATGCCGAGACCGAGCTGCTGATCACCGTCGGCGTTTCCGAAGCGCTCTACCTGGCCCTGACGGCGGTCATCGACCCCGGCGACGAGGTGATCGTACCGCAGCCCTGTTTTGTCGCCTACACGGCCGAAGTGACCTTTGCCGGCGGGGTCCCCGTGCCGATACCGACCTTTGTCGAGACCCAGTTCCAGGTGACGGCCGCCCAGATCGAAGCGGCGATCACGCCGCGCACCAAGGCTCTGCTGATCGGCTATCCCAACAACCCGACCGGCGCGGTGATGGACCGCCAGCGCATGCTGGAAATTGCCGATGTGGCCAGGAAGCACGACCTGCTCGTGCTGTCGGATGAAATCTATGACCGGCTGGTCTACGGCGTGGCGCACACCAACGTGCCGTCCCTGCCGGGGATGCGCGAACGCACCGTGCTGCTGGGTGGGTTGTCCAAAAATTACGCCATGACCGGTTGGCGCATCGGTTACGCCGCCGCGCCGGCCGACATCCTGGCCGCCATGCGTAAGGTCCACCAGTACACGATCATGTCGGCACCCACGACCGGCCAGATGGCGGGCACGGTCGCGCTCACCGACCCCCAGGCCGAAGACGCCGTGCAGGACATGATCGCCAGTTACGACCGCCGGCGCCGGTTGATCATCAAAGGTCTGAACGAGATTGGCCTCGACTGTTTCGAACCGCAGGGAGCGTTCTACGCGTTTCCGTCGGTCAAAAAATCGGGCATGACCGACGAAGATTTTGCCAACGGCCTTCTGAACGAGGAGCACGTCGCGGTCGTGCCCGGCAATGCCTTTGGGCTGGGCGGCGAGGGGTACGTACGCTGCTCCTACGCTACCGCCTATGAGAAGCTCGAGAAGGCGCTGGAAAAGATGTACCGCTTCATGCAGCGCCACGGTTAAGGGGCGCAATCATGACATAACGCGCAACGAGGAGGGCAGCACCTCCAGGTGCTGCCCTCCTCGTTCGCGATTCAGACAATGTCTTTCAGTGATCCCACGTCGCACAGAGGGTGCTTTCGGGATCATGGTGGACGAGTTCGCCGTAGCGCCGGGCCAGCTCGGCCAGCGTGCTGGCCTCAGTGCCCAGGTCAGCGACATAGAAGAAATGGCGCTTACCCTCACAAACCACCTACCCCCACCACACTACGATGAGACATTACTCCAAAATCCAAAATCTAAAATCTAAAATAGTACAACGTCCTTGATCTGCAAGTCATCCCAACGCCAGCCGGCGTCCTGCATGACCGGCACGGTGAGACCAATGGTCAGGCTGACTGTATTGGGACCCGGGCGCAGCAGACCAGCCGGCACGGTCCAGGTGTAGGATACCCAGCTGCCGCTGAAGTCTTCCTGCGGTAGGGCTGGCGCGAGAGGCTTACCGTTGACCGACACCGTATTACCCCACACGTTGCTCTGCATGACCCGAATCGTCAGGTTCCACGGTCTGCTGCCCGGATCGTGTACGTACACCCTGCCCTGCCAGGTTGTGCTCGGATTGCGCACCGCGTAGAGCGGCATCCACGGCGGTGGGAAGTCGGTGTCGCCGAGGTGGACGAGGGCGTCGGGT
>JAYRNS010000092.1:0-1765 GCA_041912075.1 Anaerolineae bacterium | reverse complement strand
TGGGTCTGTTGGCTTTGACGCACCTGTGGTGGAGCGGTGATGATCCACTTAACCAGGCACGTATGGGCCGCGGCGGTGGTTATCTCGGCTGGGGTCTCAGCACCCTGTTACGTGATTTCCTGGGCGAGGGCGTCAGTGCCCTGGTGCTGCTGGCCGTCATCGCCGTGGGGCTATGGCTGATTCTGCGCCCGGTTTGGCAGCTGGCGGTGTACTATCTGCTGGAAGGGTGGGACCGCGTGCGTGGTGTCGACTGGCAGCGGCTTGACCCGACCAGCGAGGTGACCACGCCAGGACCGTCAGCGCCGGTCGCGAAGGTGCCAGCAACCACACGCAGTGAACCCGCGCCGCGTACACCGCCAGCGACCCCGCGCAAGGCCCCCACCAAAGAAGCTGCAAATAATACGCCCCCCACCGCTGCCGCGGCACCGGCCGCCGCGCGCAAACCACGTCCGGCGGCGACAGCTGCCACCGTGGCCGCTGTCACCCAGGTGACCAGCGATACCCCGCCTGTCGTACGCAGTCCCGCGCTGCCGTCGATGACCCTGTTGGCTACCGAAGGTACACAGCGCTTCGGTGAAGCCACCGTGCGCGAAATGGCCAACACCATCGAGCGGACGCTGGCCGCGTTCAACGTGCCGGCCAAGGTCATCAGCGTCAACCGCGGCCCAACCGTAACGCAGTTTGGCGTCGAGCCCGGTTTTTTGGATCGCGGGGGTGAGCGCGTCAAGATTCGTGTCAGCAAGATCGAGCGTTTGAGTGACGATCTGGCGCTGGCTCTGGCTGCGCCGTCGATCCGTATCGAAGCACCCGTGCCGGGCCGGCCCTACGTTGGCATCGAAGTGCCCAACCCGCAGAGCACCCTGGTTGCCCTGCGCGCGGTCTTGCAGAGCCCGCAGTTTCAGAAAATCGACAACCCGCTGGCGATTGCGTTGGGTAAGGACGTCAGCGGTGCCCCGGTCACCTACGACCTGGCCAGGATGCCGCATCTCTTGATTGCCGGTGCCACCGGTTCCGGTAAATCGGTGTGCATCAACGCCGTGGTCATCAGTTTGTTGATGAACAACACACCGCAGACCTTGCGCCTGTTGATGGCCGATCCCAAGATGGTCGAGCTGCCGGTTTACAACGGCATCCCGCATCTCCTGGGCTCGGTCGTCGTCGACGTCGAAGAGGCGGTCGGTATGCTGACCTGGGCGACGCTGCAAATGGACGATCGTTACCGCAAGTTTGCCGATGTGGGGGCACGCAACCTGGAAAGTTATAACAAACTCGCCGTCAAACAAGGGTTCGAGCCACTGCCCTACGTGGTGATTGTCATCGACGAGCTGGCCGACCTGATGCTGAATGCGCCAGACCAGGTCGAGCGTTACATCTGCCGGTTGGCCCAGATGGCACGTGCCACCGGGATTCATCTGGTGGTGGCGACGCAGCGACCGAGCGTGGACGTCGTGACCGGTCTGATCAAGGCGAACTTCCCGGCGCGCATCGCGTTTGCGGTCACCAGCCAGATCGATTCGCGGGTCATTCTGGACTCGCCGGGTGCCGAAAAACTGCTGGGCCGCGGCGATATGCTGCTGATGACGGCCGACACTGCCAAACTGCGGCGCGTGCAGGGCTGTTACGTGAGCGAGCGCGAGATCGAGCGTGTCGTCGACTTCTGGCGTAAGCAGGTGCCGGCGGGTGAGCGTCTGCCCCACCAGCCGTGGGCCGGTCTGCTGGAGCAGGAGGCCGAAGATACCGAGCTGGAAGCAGCCATCGAGGCGAT
>JAYRNS010000091.1:0-2121 GCA_041912075.1 Anaerolineae bacterium | reverse complement strand
TGAGCACGTTCCATATCTGCGGCAGCTCGTCCAGGCTGATGCGTCGCAGCACACGCCCGGCACGCGTCATGCGGGGGTCGTTGCGCATCTTGAACATCGGTCCATCGGCCTCGTTGAGTGCCAGCAGCTGGCTCTTTTGGGCCTCCGCATCGACCACCATCGAGCGGAACTTGTGCACGACAAACGGCTCGCCCTTGCGGCCAATCCGCACCTGGTTGAAAAACACCGGGCCTGGCGAATCCAGTTTGATGGCGATGGGTACGATGAACCACACGGGTGTCGTGATGAACAGGATAAAAAGTGCCGCGCTGACGTCCACCAGGCGTTTGATGGTCTGATTGAAACCGGTGATGGCCACGGGCTGCATGCCGATAAGCGGCACACCGTTGAGCTGATCGAGCTGAACCTGGCCCAGCGTCAAAGCAAATACATCGGGCACGAGGCGCGGACGTACGCCGGCGGTCTGCGTTTCACCGACCACCCTGACAATCTTCTCGTGCGCCTGCCAGGGTAAGGCGATGATAACCTCGTCGACCGGCAGCGTTTGCAGCACGTGCGGCAGCTGGTCGATTGGCCCTAACGCACGGAAACGCCCAATGTCGGTGGTGCCGCGGTCCGGGTTGTCATCCAGGAAACCGAGTATCTGGTAACCCAACTCGGGTTGGGCGGCCACGTTGCGCATCACCATGCGACCCACCTCACCCGCACCAACGATCACGATACGATCGACCCCGATGCCCCGCCGCCGCAGACTTGCCAGGTAGGTGCGAAAGATGATGCGCGAGATGACCAGAAAGACCGGGATCAGAATCGCGGCATAAACAAAGATGAGTCGTGAATTCAGGTTGGGCCGGGCGAAAAACGAGAAGGCCACCATGATGACAATGGCCGTCGCCGTACCGGTGGTGATGCGGTAGGCCTCCTCGAGCAGGCTGCTGCCGCGACGGATGTCGTACGCACCGTCCAGCCGGTAGGCAAAGATGAGCAGCACCGTCATCACCAGGGCAAACGGCACGTACGCATCGAAGCTGTAGTAGGTGGACGGGTCGAGGGCACGAAACCACTGCTGATCGTAGCGCAGCCAGTACGCCACCGCAAATGCCGCGTTGATCAGGATGACGTCGGTCACGACCAGAATCAGCGCCATGCGACGACGCAGCTGAGGGGTCATGGCCGCCCCTCGGCCGGTTCGGGTGTCAGACCGAGCGCAGCGCGATACACGGCCACCGTTTCTTCGGCACACCGCTGCCAGGAGAACTTTGCGGCCTGGCGCACCCCGGCCGCACCCATGGCCTGACGCAGGTCATGGTCATTCAACACCCGAACCAGGGCATCGGCCAGCGCCTCCACGTCACGCGGGTCGACCAGGATCGCCGCGTCACCCGCGACCTCGGGCAGCGAAGATGTATTCGATGTAATGACGGCTGTTCCACTTGCCATGGCTTCCAACACCGGTAGTCCGAACCCTTCATACACCGATGGATACACAAAAACGTCGGCCGACTGGTACCATCCGGGCAGCTCATCCGCCGGCACAAAGCCGGGAAACAGAATAACATCCTGCAGACCGTGGGCAGACACACGCGCAAAGATTTCGTCGTAGTACCACCCGCGACTGCCCGCGATCACCAATGGCAGCTCATCCGCCAGCCGGCGCCGGCACGCGGCGTAGGCGTCCACCAGCCGCACCAGGTTCTTGCGCGGTTCCAACGTGCCCACAAAGAGCGCAAAGCGTGCGGGCAGTCCGCGTTGGCGGCGGAAGCGCTCCACCGCCTCGACCGAGCCGGGCGCAAACCGCGCGTCAGCGGCAATGGGTACGGTGACCACCTGCGGTGCGGGCAGCCCCAACCAGGCCAGCAGCTCGCACCGTGTACTGTCCGAGTCGGCAATCACACGCACGGCACGCCGCGCCGACAGACGTGTCACCAGCCGCAGGTACAGCCGGTTGAAGCGACGCACGGTCGCCGGGTAGTGCACGAACGACAAGTCGTGCACCGTCACGACGGTTGGACACGTTGCCGCCAGCGGATTGGCGTAGACCGTTCCATGCAGGAGGTCAAGCCGTAGTCGTCGCGCTGCCAGTGGCAGGCCGGTCTGCTCCCAGGCAATACGTGCCCAGGG
>JAYRNS010000090.1:0-5108 GCA_041912075.1 Anaerolineae bacterium | reverse complement strand
GTAGGAGTACGAGTACCGTCCTACTCGTACTCGTACTCGATCGTTGCCGCGGATCTGAGCAGTGGGTCAATACTTGCCACGACTGCGGCTATAGGTCGAGCGTAATCGATGGCTATGCTCAAGCCAAGTGACCCGCTGGACGCGTACACGGCTGTTTCGATCGCACGATTGTTACCATACTGATGAGAAGCGGAGCCAGGCACACTGGCTCCGCTTCGTTCTACACCGGCAAGGGCAAACTGCGAACAATTTACAGGCGCCACCGCCGTCATGGGCACATCCTGGCGAGACTACCCAATCATTGTCGTGCAAATACATCGACCCCCGACGTCAACGTCCCAATCCAAATCCTTCCGTCCTCGTCCGACATCAACGCACTCGCCTCGGCGCCGGAATAGCCGGTGCCCTGTTCGGTCAGCGTCTGCCAGCGCGTGCCGTCGAAACGCGTCAGCGCACCGCCGGCGTACATGCCTTGGGCGGTGCCGAGCCAGATGGCGCCCGGCTCCAGCTCGGCCAGGGTCATGACCAGGTTGTACGGTACACCCGAATTGCCCACGCGGTAGACCTGCCAGCGCTCACCGTCCAGCCGGTTGAGACCACCGCCCAACGTGGCCGCCCATACCCGGCCTTCACTGTCGACCAGGATGTCCGCCACACCGTCCCATGACAAACCGGAGTTTTCCACGGTATAGGTGCGCCAGGTCCCAGATGCAGTGTCCAGGCGGCTGATACCGCCGGTCGTGGCAATCCACACGACCTCTCCGGCTGCCCCGGGCACGGCGTCGACGGCCATGATGAAATCGTTGACCAGCCCCGAATTGGCGGTGGTGTAGGTGGTCCACTGCCCTTGGGCCAACCGTGCAATGCCGTGGTCGGTACCGATCCACAACGCACCATCACGGCCCCAGTCCAGCGTGCGTACCTGGTGGCCCGGCAACCCATCATCGGCCGCCCGGTACGTCTGCCAGGCAGTGCCATCAAAGCGGCTGAGCCCATCGTCGGTGCCAAACCACAGGGTGCCGTCCGGCGCGGCCAATACGGCATTGACCGTTTCGTGCGCCAGCCCGGAATTGTCACGATCGTACACCACCCACGACCCTGTGTCTTCGCCTTCGGCCGGCGGTGTCCAAATGGCAGCACCCCGCGGTGTCCCTAACACCATCCGGCCATCGGGAGCGCGGGCGACGTCGTACACGATGTCGCTGGGCAGCGGCGAATTGGCCGTGGTGAAATGGCTCCAGCCGCGGGCCTCGACCGTTTGCTTCAAGGTGTTGGCCACCGTCGCGGCACCCAATACCAGGGCCACCGCGGTGAGCGCCACCCAGACCGCGCGCGACGGTCGCGGCAGCAGGTCGTGCAGCGAATCCATGAGTACGGTCTGGCCCTGCAGCCAACGCCACACCTGACGCAGGGTGCCGGCCGCGGCCAGGCAGACGGCCGGTGTCACCGTCAGTGTGTACTGTGGCCATTTCGTCGGCCACAGCAGCAAAACCAACACACCGGCCACCAGCCACACCACCACCCAGCGGCGCTCACGCCACTCGCGCAGCAGGCCGGCCACGGCCAGCAGGAAAAAAAGCCCGTCGAAACCGCGATAGAAAAAGACCGTGGGATGCCACTGCGCGGGCATGGACGACGACAGCCAGCGCAGCGGCTGGTACCACGGCAGCCCGGCCAGCTCGACCCGGCTGCTCTGTGCGTACGCGGCATGAAAGAAGAGCTGGTCACGCAGCCGGCCCACCGGATCGCGCCACAGGGTGGGATCGAGCACGACGAACGTCAGCAGCGCGACCAGCCCATAGAGGATTACCTCGCGCCACGGCGGGCGTTTCTCCCACAAGACGAGGTAGGCCAGCGGGAAGAGGATCACCAGGTAGTTGAACTTGCCGGCGGCCGTCACCCCCAGGGCCAGGGCCGACAGCCAAAACCAGCGGTCACGCCGCTGACGCGACCGCTGCAGCGCCAGCACAGCCGCCAGCGCGGCAAAGGCCGGGATCGCCTCCAAATAAGCCTGGCTGGTGTATTTGACCGCAATGGTGTTCACGGCGAGCAGACCCCCGGCCAGGGGATCGAAGAGTGCGAGCAGCCCCACGGCCAGGGTCCCGAAGAACGCCGAAACGGCGCGGGCCACTGGGCGCAGCGTCACCAGCCCGGCGCGCTCGTCCAGCGTCAGCGCCGCCGTGCCGTAAACTAGCTTGACGAGCGGGGGGTGCTCACGGTTGACCGGGTAATCGACGATACCCGCCAGGTCGCCGCTGCGCAACCGGTCGGCGTAGTCGAGACCGGCCTGCAGGTAGACCGGCTCGTCGAAATCGACCGGCAGCCTGGCCGCGGCCCACAAACGCAAAAAGAGACCCAGCACCAGCACGAGGAAAACAACGCGGGTGGCGGTCCAGCGTCCAGTCATGCCGTTACGTCAGCTCCCGACCGCCGGTCACGTTGAGCGCCTGGCCGGTGACAAACG
This sequence comes from Anaerolineae bacterium, assembly GCA_041912075.1. GTDB lineage: Bacteria > Chloroflexota > Anaerolineae > SSC4 > Amarolineaceae > SSC4. The sequence continues at coordinate 2,644 of JAYRNS010000090.1, read as the reverse complement.
CCGCCTCGTCGGATGCCAGCCAGGCCACCAGGTTGGCCACGTCGTGCGGCGTGCCCAGCCGGGCAACCGGTATGCGGCGCACGATGTCGTCGACGACGTCGGTCAACGGCCGCTGCGTCACCACCGATTCGACCTGCATGCCCCACTGTTTGAACACGGTGTCGATGTCACCGGGCAGGATGGCGTTGACCGTGATCCCATAGGTGGCCACTTCCTGCGCCAGCCCCTGGGTCAGTGCCACGATAGCTGCTTTGCTGGCCGCATAGGCCGACATGTAGGGCTTGGGACGGACCGCGGCCAGGGATGACATATTGATCACACGGCCGCCGCGACCGCCGCGCAGGATCGCTGGCACGGCCAGCTTGCAGCACAAGAATGTTCCGGTAGCGTTGATCTCCAGGGTGCGCCGCCAGGCCTCTTCGGCCATCTGTACGACCGGCGCCGGCCCGATGGTCGCCCCTGCATTGTTGACCAGGACGTCGAGCCGGCCAAACGTATCCAGTGTGGCCTGGATCATCGCGGCCACTGACGCGGCCTGGGTGACATCGCAGCGTACGGCGAGGGCCTGACGACCCAATGCCTCGACGCTGGCCGCCACGGTCTGCAGTTCTTCCCACTGGCCGGCCCCGGCGTTGAGCAGGTTCGAGACCGGTGCACACAAGTCACTCACCACCACATCGGCCCCATCGGCGGCCAGTCGTCGTGCCACAGCCGCACCGATGCCGCTGGCGCGGCCCGCGCCCGTGATGAGCGCCACCTTATTGTGTAAAGTTCCCATCGGCTAGTCCACGGCCCGGTACACCATCGAGCCAAATTCGATCAGCCCCGGCGGCGCCATGTTGGCTTCGACGTCGACCATGACCTGGATGACGGCCGGTTTGCCGGCCGCCACGCTGCGCTGCAAGGCCGGCAGCAGCTCGTCCAGGTTGGTGACGAGCTCGCCGTGGCAGCCAAAACCCATTGCGATCTGATCGTAGCGCACGTCGGGGTGCAGGTCGGTCTCGACGAAGTGTCCCAGCTGGGCCATCATCTGAGAAGAACGTTCCATCCCCCAGCCGCGGTCGACCGACACGATCGTGACAAACGCGGCATGGTGACGCACCGCCGTCTCCAGCTCCTGGATGTTGAAGCCAAACGCGCCATCGCCCGACACCAGGTACACCAAGCGCTCGGGCGCGGCCAGTTTGGCGCCGATCGCGTACGGCAGCCCGGTGCCGAGGTGGCCAAACTTGGCCGTGTAGAGATAACTGCGCGGTGTATAGATCGGGTTGTAGCTGGCGCACCACAGGCTGGTATTGCCGCCGTCCATGACTGTGATGGCGTCGCGCGGGAAGAATTCGCGCACGGTCTGCACCATCTGGCCCGGGTTGACGCCGCGTTTGCCCATACGCAAGGCACCGGCACGCTGTGCCTGCCAGCGCGCGCTGAGCGTGTGATAGCGCTCGACGTCCGCATGGGGTGGGCGCCGTGCGGTACCGGCCGCGACGCCGGCCAGTAGCGCCCTCAGCACGGCGCCGGCATCGCCGATGATCGCCAGGTCGATGGGCCGGTTGACCCCGATCGATGCCGGGTCGCTGTCGATCTGGATAACGGTCTGCGCACCGGGCACCCCCCACAGCGGCGGGCGGCCCCAGCCATCCAGCTCGCCAAAACGCGTCCCCACCGCCAGCACCACGTCGGCCTCAGATTGGGCGGCTTCCAGTGCATCGCGGTCGAGCGGGTGAAAGTAGCGGGGGTGATCCTCGGGCACGACGCCGCGCGCGGCCAGGGTGGTGGTCACGCACGCACCGAGGTGATCGGCCAGGGCCAGGAACCCGTCCCACGCGCCAGACCAGGCCACGCCGGTGCCGGCATGCAGCAGCGGACGTTTGGCGGCCAGCAGCATCTCCGCAGCTTGCTGGACCAGTGCCGGGTCACCACTGCCCAGGTGCGTTATGCGGTAGCTGGCCGGTCCGTACACCGGTGCGTCGTCCTCATCACCGGTGCCGCGCAGCAGGTCCTCGGGGATTTCCAGGTAGACAGGACCGGGCCGGCCGCTGGTGGCGCGACGGTAGGCCTGACGCACCAGCTCGGGCAGCCGCTGCCAGACGCGCAGCCCGGCGCTCCACTTGGTCACCGGGGCGTATAGATCGACCAGGCTGGCGACCTGGAAACCGCCGCCGCGGTCGGGGTAGATGATGCTGCGCCGGCGCTGGCCGCTGATGGCGATCAGCGGGCTGCCTTCGGCGTGCGCCGTGATCACACCCGACACCATGTTGGCTGCGCCGGGACCGATGCCGGTGATCACAACGCCAGGGATGCCCGTGATGCGTGCCCACGCCTCGGCCATATGCGCCGCGGCCGCCTCGTGGCGTGCCGAGACGAAGCGCATGCCGTATTTGTCGAGTTTGGCCAGGAAGGCGTTGTGGCTGCCGTCGAGCACGCCAAAGATCGTGCTGACGCCTTCCGTCTGGAGGCACTTGAGCAGCAGCTCGCCTCCTGTGATTTCTGTCATACCAACCTCTTTTTGGAGTGCGGCAGCCAAGCTGCCGCTTTGGAGTGCGGGCGCCGGGGGGGGGGGCGGGGGGGGCGCCAAAGCCCCACACCCCACCCCGCACGCCCCACCGCCGCCGCGCCCGCCCCGAGAAGAGAGCGGCCAGGGCCC
>JAYRNS010000089.1:0-1718 GCA_041912075.1 Anaerolineae bacterium | reverse complement strand
GTGATGGTGCTGGACGAAACGGTCGACCGCTGGGAGGTGCTGCGGCGGGTGGCACACTTTTTTGCCCACGAGTCGTGCGGCAAGTGTTACCCCTGCCAGTTGGGAACGCAGCGTCAATGGGAAATGGTGGCGCGTATGCAGCGCGGTGACGTTCGCGCGACGGATCGCGATGACCTGGACGATCTGGCGGCGACCCTGCGCGATGCGTCGATCTGCGGACTCGGTCAGACCGCCACCGCAGCCGTGGTAAGTGCAATCGACCTATGGGGACTGGCACCAGGTGCCGAAACAGGATAGTCATCCACGCGCTCCACCGAGCCGTGGATAAACACACCTCTGCGCACCTGGCGTCTTCGAGCGTGATACATTCTGTGGCGAGGTGGATGCCGTGAACGGAATACAGGATTTCTCCTATATCGTGTACGAACGGGGTGGGTACCATGCCGTGACCGGCGCTGTGCCGACCGAGGGATTCCTACGCATCCACGTCAATGGTCTCGAGCTGGCCACCGTGATGTGCTCACCGGTCGAACCCGAAAGCCTGGCCTTGGGCTTTCTGCGTTCGGAAGGTATTATCATGGGTATGGAAGACGTGCGCCGCTGGACCAACTGCCCCAGCGGGCGCTGTATCGACATCTGGCTGCAGCGCGCTGATTTTGTGCCGCCCACGCGCCTGATCATCACCTCAGGCTGCGGCGGTGGCGTCACCTTCGACGACCTGGCGGGGTGTATGGAGCCGCTCCATTCCGACCGTCAGGTCGCACCGGAGCAAATCAGCCGCCTGCTGCAGGACTTGCAGGAATCGGCGCTGCTCTATCGTGAGGCACGCGGTATTCACACCTCAGGATTGTCGGACGGGGACCGGCTCTTGCTGGTTGCGCAGGATGTCGGCCGCCACAACACGGTCGACCGTCTGTGGGGCAAGTGCCTGCTGACGGGACAATCTCCGGAAAATCTGATTCTGCTGTCAACCGGGCGCATCAGCTCGGAGATGCTGAACAAAGCGGCCAAGATGCGTGTTCCCATCGTCGCCAGCCGCACATCACCGACGGCCTTGTCGATCGAGCTGGCCCGTGCCTGGAATATCGCCCTCGTCGGCTACGTGCGCAGCGGCGGCCTGCGCGTCTATGCCGCACCGGAACGGCTGCAGCTGCCAGCCCTGGCGGACATGGCAGTGACTGACGCCACAGCGCGTGCCGTGGAAACATGACCAAGAGTCTATCCGAAAACCATGCAATCACCCGGGCAATGACGCTCCTCGGCGGGTTTTCGGATAGACTCCAAATAGAAACGACATCTGCGAACTGGAAGAAAGGATTCGATCGTTTATGGCATTCAACGAAGTGCACAACTATCAGGTGTGGTACCGCGTGCCACCCAACGAAGCTGCCGAAATCCGGCTGCTGCTGGACAATGGCTCGGTGGCGACGGTACCCACCCTCAGCCTGGCCGCGGCCTCCTTCATGGTCGATCTGCTGCGCACCGAAAAGCCGCTGTGGTGGGACAGCACCGCGCGCACGCTGTTCACCGCCACCTTCGAGCCGGTCGGTGAAGCGGAATGAGCGGGGAGCCGGCCGGCAGCGCGGTGCGGATTACGATCGATGACCAGCACCTGGAGGTACCCGAAGGGACCCTCCTGCTGGACGCCGCGGCCGTGGCTGGCATCGAGATTCCCACCCTCTGCTATCACCCGAACCTGACAGCCAATGCGATTTGCC
>JAYRNS010000088.1:0-5733 GCA_041912075.1 Anaerolineae bacterium | reverse complement strand
CGACGCCACCTGCCAGTCCACCGCACAGTTCAGCCGCTTGCAGATCTCCGCCACCGCATCGAACTCCCAGCCCACCGCCTTGCCCGTCTTGGGATCGATGAACTGCAGCGGCACGTAGTCGTTCGCCGTCACCGCCTTGATTGTCCGCCCCTTCAGATCGGGCAGACTGTTGTACGCGGCCGGGTCGATGGAGACCGGTGTAGGTGAAACGTTATCGGCTTCGACCGTAGACTCAGCCGGCGGCACCGTTGTGATCACCGTCTCGGCCGTCGGGGTCGCTTCCGCCGGTACGGTCGATTCGGCCGGCGGCACCGTGGTAATCACCGGTTCGGTCGTGGGGGCAGCCGGCGTAGCCGGGCTGCATGCGGCCAGCAGGACCACCGCAGCAACGAGTAGGGTAAAAAAGAATGTTCCTCTCCGCATCGTATTGTTCTCCTCCAAAAATCTATTCAGGCGATGCAGGGTACCAGTCGCGCGGACACAAGCCGGCCTGTGAACGCTGTGTCCGCGGCCCAAGTATACCACAGTTTTGCCCTGATGGCGCGAACCTCCACGCTCCAACGTCCACCCCTCCAATCCCCCACCCCTCATCCCCCAACCCCTTCTTCCTGGCTTGACGATTCCATATCCCTGTGCTACAATCCGCCCCGTAGGTTGAAGTAAGCATCTGTTCGGACGTACGGACTACGCTGTCAGGCTTGCGCGCCGGGCAGCGTTTTTTGTTAGTTTGGGACAGAATCATCGGGCAGCCTACGAAGTCGTTTCCAGGATGAGGTTGCGCACATTCCGCACATCACACCCTGGAACGGTCAAGCGTGTATGTCAGGAGGTACGGACGTTTCGATGAGTGACCGTGTTGTTGGAACGGTGAAGTGGTTCAATGGTGCCAAAGGCTACGGCTTCATTTCGCAAGAAAATGGAGATGACGTATTTGTGCACTACTCGGCAATCCAGGCAGATGGCTTCAAGAATCTGCAGCAGGGCGAGCGTGTTGAGTTCGAGGTTCGTCAGGGCTCCAAGGGGCCGCACGCTGCCAACGTGGTCAAACTGTAAGTTTTTTGCCCAAGGCGAAAGTGAGAGAAAGAAATGGGTACTCGGCTGTACATCGGCAATCTCCCCTATTCCATGACCGATGCTGACCTGCACGACCTCTTCAGCAGCGCCGGCCCTGTAAAGGCCGCAGAAGTGATTCGCGACCGCGACACCGGTCAGAGCAAGGGTTTCGGATTCGTCGAAATGGAGAATCAGGAAGGCGCGGACGAGGCACTGCGCACCCTGAACGGTACTTCCTTCCAGAATCGTCAGATTCGGGTGGATGAAGCCCGCCCGCGTGAGACGCGAAGTGGCGGTGGTGATCGTGGCGGCTACAGCAGCGGTGGCAGCCGCGGTGGTAGCCGCAGCAGCAGCGGCGGCAGCCGCAGCAGCGGCGGCAGCCGCAGCGGTGGCTATGACAAGGGCGGTGGCCGCTACTAGCCACCCCCGGATCACCTGCACCGTATCCAGGTGAAATACAAAAAGGGGCATCTGCATGCAGATGCCCCTTTTTGTTGGCAGTAGACGAAAAGGTGATGGACTACTTCGTCACCCGCTCGATATAGGTGCTGGTGCGGGTATCGATCTTGATCGTGTCCCCTTCGTTGATAAACCCAGGTACCGTAATCACTCCGCCGGTTTCGAGGGTGGCTGGCTTGGTGATGTTGGTCGCCGTATCGCCGCGCACCGCCATCGTGGTTTCGGCCACTGTCAGCACGACAAACGTCGGCAGCTCCATCCCCAGCAGCGTTTCGCCTTCCATGATCAGATAAGCAGTGTCGTTCTCACGCAGGAACTGGGCCTTGTCACCGACCGCGGCCGAGGCCACATTGATCTGCTCGAAGGTTTCCGGGTCCATGAACACAAAAAAGTCTCCATCCCGGTAGCTGTAGATCATCTCTCGCCGGTCCACACGCACCAGGTCGATCTCCGAGCCGGCGCGCACGCGGTCTTCGATCACGCGACCGGTCTTGAAGTTCTTCAGCCGCAGACGCACGAATGCACGCCAGTTCCCCGGGTTGATGTGCTGGTACTCCACCACTTCGTACAAGTCATCGTTATAGCGAATGATGTTGCCCGTTCTCAAATCAGATGTCGTTGCCATATTTTTTCTCCTCATCACACCGGACGCCTGACTACTTACGCCATCGCAGAAATCGGCTAAAGTGAACAGTGTGCCCGTTATCCGGCGCATTATCGCATGAGATCACCGGTTGGGCAAGTTTGTCAGCCGTCCGCAACCCGGCCAACCACCCTGCTCTGACCCAGCATGACCTGGCTTTTGGACCCGTGTCGATTGATGATACAGAGGAATGTGTAAAAAGTGTCGAACAAACAAACGATTGTTACTGGATGCTTGATTGGTCTGCTGATCTTTCTACTGCTGGCGGCTGTCGTGGGTCCCGTAAGTTTCACGGCTGGTGTGGCTGCGGAGCGCCTGGGAATCCTGTCCGGCGGCACCGCCGCCACGACCGACCCAACCGCCTTCAGCCTGCTGCGGGAAGCACGCACGCTGATCGATGAACATTACGTGGACCGCAAGGCGATCCAGGATAAGAACCTCGAATATGGTGCCATCAGCGGCATGGTAGACGCCTTGGGTGACACCGGGCACAGCCGCTTTATGTCACCTGAGATGGTGGCTGCCGAGCAGCAGTCCCTGTCCGGCGAGTTCGAAGGTATCGGCGCAACCCTGACCTATACCAACGGCCAGGCGGTCGTCATTGCACCCCTGGAAGGTTCGCCGGCCGAAAAAGCGGGCATCCGGGCCGGGGATGTCATCGTGGCCGTCGACGGTCAGGACGTCACCGAACTCAACTTGAGCGACGTCATCAGCCGTATCCGTGGCCCGAAGGGTACCCCGGTCGTGGTGTCGGTCATCCACAGCGGCGAGAATACCCCCACCGACATACGCATCGTGCGTGACAAGATTGCTCTCACCAGCTTGACATCGACGATCCTGCCGGGCACTGACGTCCTGATGGTGCGTATCGCCAGTTTCAGCGACGGCGTGGGGTCCGACCTGAAAAAGGCCATTAGCCAGGCCCGTGATCAGGGTGCCAACAAAATCATCCTGGATCTACGCGACAGTCCAGGTGGGTTGCTGGACGAGGCCATTGCGGTGGCCAGTCAGTTTGTAGGCGAGGGCAACGTCATGGTCGAACAGGATGCCAACGGTGACCAACGCGCCCTGAAGGCCCGGCCAGGCGGTGTCGCCACGGCTGACATCCCCGTGGTAGTGCTGATCAACGATGCTACGGCCAGTGCCGCCGAGATCGTCAGCGGTGCCCTGCAGGACAACCACCGGGCCACCCTGGTGGGCACCAAAACCTTCGGCACCGGCACCGTGCTCAACTCGTTCGAGCTCAAAGACGGCTCGGCCCTGCTGCTGGCGACGCGTCAATGGCTCACACCGGATGGACGCGAGCTGTGGCATAAAGGCATCGAACCCGACGTAGTGGTAGAGCTTCCCGCGGGCATCGAGCCGGTGACACCGACGCGTGCCGCGGACATGACGGATTCCGAGCTGACGGCGTCCCAAGATGCCCAGCTGCTCAAAGCGCTGGAGATCCTCGAAACCATGCGCCATACCGCCGAAAAACCATAGCCGGCGAATTCCTGGTTATCACGGCGAACCGGCCCGGTCTGACCGGTACGCGAGTCGAACGTGCGGCGTGGTGGTGTGGAAATCTTACCGCGACAGGGGTTGGTGGCTGCGAGACGTTTGCCCAGACCATGCGTTTTGTGGTATACTCGTAACATCTCGCACAAACTGGCACATCGGGGAGGGTCGCAGGTCGTACACCACACCCAACCACTGTCAGGTTGTCGCGTGGGATTCATGTGGTCAACTGCAAGGAGGCAACAACGCAATGAACGATCGTATCCGTGAGATTCTGAGCTGGTATTCGAGCGACAATCCCGGAACCAAAACTAACCTGGCGCGCATTCTCAACCATGGCCGCCTCGGCGGCACCGGCAAAGTGGTCATTCTACCGGTCGACCAGGGCTTCGAACACGGCCCGGCGCGCAGTTTTGCACCCAACCCGCCCGGCTACAATCCCTTCTACCACTTTCAGCTGGCGATCGATGCCGGCTGCAACGCCTATGCCGCGCCCCTGGGCTTCCTGGAAGCCGGGGCCGCGGAATTCGCCGGCGACATTCCGCTGATTCTGAAAGCCAACAACCACGAGATGCTGCACGGTGACACCGACCCGATCTCCGCGGTCACGGCCAGCGTCGAAGATGCTTTGCGTCTGGGCTGCGTCGGTATCGGCTTCACAGTCTACCCTGGTTCGGTCAACGCCAACACCATGTACCAGCAGCTGCGCCAGATGGCTCTCGAAGCCAAACGGGTTGGGCTGGTGGTCGTGGTCTGGTCATACCCGCGTGGTGGCGACCTGAGTAAGGCTGGCGAGACCGCGCTGGACGTCGATGCATACGCGGCGCAGATTGCCGCGCAGCTGGGCGCTCACATCATCAAGGTCAAGCTGCCCTCCGACCATCTCGAACAGGTCGAGGCCAAGAAGGTCTACGAGAAGTACGCGATCCCGCGTGCTACGCTGACCGAGCGCGTCAGCCACATCGTCCAAAGCGCATTCGACGGCCGGCGTGTCGTAATCTTCTCCGGCGGTGCCAAGGCCAGCGACGAGCAGGTCTTCGACGAGGCGCGCGCGATTCGCGACGGCGGTGGTTTTGGCTCGATCATGGGTCGCAACGCTTTCCAGCGTCCGAAAGAAGAGGCGCTCGCATTCCTGGGCACTATTATGGGCATCTACGCCGGCGAGATCAAGTAACCGCCCGGTGACGCTTTAGCCCATCCCACTCACGACGGGGCGGTTGTACCGCCCCGTCGTGATTCAAAGGAACTGTCGCATGACGATCGGTATTGTGCCGTCGATTCTGTCGGCTGACTTCACCCAACTCGGTGCGCAGGTGCGTACCGCCCAGGCGGCTGGCTGCGACCGGATCCAGGTCGATGTGATGGACGGTCATTTCGTGCCCAACATTACGATGGGGCCGCTGGTAGTAGCGGCCGTGCGTCGTGTATGCACCGTGCCCATCGAAGCCCACTTGATGATCACCCAACCGGAACGTTACGTCGACGACTTCGCCCGCGCCGGCGCCGATGTGATCATCGTCCACGCCGAAGCGGCCATCCATCTGCACCGGGTCATCCAGCAGATCAAAGCCCTGGGCAAACAGGCCGGCGTGGCCCTCAACCCGGCAACGCCAGCGGTCGCGGTCAGCGAAATCCTGGCCGACGTCGACCTCGTGCTGGTGATGACAGTCAATCCCGGGTTTGGCGGCCAGGATTTTATTCCCGGGACACTGCCCAAACTACGCTCGCTGCGTGCGGCGATCGATCAAAGTGGGTTGGTGGTTGATTTGGAGGTAGATGGAGGCATTGACCCCAATACGATCGGCCTGGCAGCCGCGGCCGGCGCCAACCTGGCTGTGGCTGGCTCGGCCGTGTTCAACGACGACGCCAGTGTGGCCGAAAATATCGCATCGCTAAGGCGGGCATCCAGATAGATCACACGCCGGCCGTCCGCGAATAAGCTCGCGAATGCGCGAATAGCCATCAACGAATACGACCGCGAATAAACGAATCGTGGGCTGCCGGCGGTGCGTGGTGCGCTGCCGAACTGGAGTTCGGCGCTCCTAACGCTCCCTACCACCTACTCCGTACTCCGTACT
>JAYRNS010000087.1:0-5455 GCA_041912075.1 Anaerolineae bacterium | reverse complement strand
CGCTTGCGCACTCCACATACGCCGTTCGGGCATTCGCCCCGGGCGACCGCGTTACGTGCCGTGAGCCAGAGCTTGCCAAAGCGTAAGCTGCGCTTGCGCACTCCACATGCGCCGTTCGGGCGTTCGCCCCGGCGGCCGCACGACAGCTTGGCCGGTCACGAGTGGGAGTCAAAGCGGCAGCCGTGCTGCCGCAGTCGAGATCGGTACTTCGCGCATTCGCGGCCCTCTTCGCGGACGGCATTTGCGCTGCCGCACGCCAGAGGGTGTTTCGTAACAGGCGCGCATTTGGCGCCGTCATAAAAGTGGGTTATAGTTCACAGCATACCACAACCATTCTATGCCCGGCTTTACCCTTTGTCAAGGCGCTCGTCGCCGTGGCAAAACCCACAGACAGGAGAGAATCAAAACTATGCACACCCATCACCTCGGCTGCCACCCCATGCAGTGCATCCTGCCGCCGCACATGGTAGATTCAATGAAGGTGCGCGGCGATGCCAGCATCAAAAAGATGGCGGCAGCGATCGAAAAAGAAGCAGCCGCTGTGCGGGTTGAACGCGAAGCAGCGACGTCCCCGATGGCGTTTATGGGAACGCCGGCCCTGCGCTCGGCCGATGCGGCGGTCAATCGCAAAGTGTACGATGGTCAGGGCAAAGCGACTCTGCCCGGCAAGTTGGTGCGCTCGGAAGGCGACCCGCCAGTGGCCGACGACGTCGTCAACGTGGTGTACGATTTGACCGGGATCGTCTACGACCTCTACTTGAAGAAATTCGACCGTGACTCGTTGGATGGCCAGGGTCTGATCCTGGAATCGACCGTCCACCACCGCCGCAGTTTCAACAACGCGTTTTGGAACGGGTCGCAGATGGCCTACGGCGATGGCGATGGCCGTCTGTTCAAAACCTTCACCGAACTGTCGGTCGTCGGTCACGAGCTGTCACACGGCGTCGTCCAGTTTGCCGGCGGTCTGGTCTACCGCGACCAGTCGGGGGCGCTCAACGAGAGTTTCGCCGACGTCTTTGGTTCGCTGGTCGTCCAGTTCAACAAAAACCAGACGGCCGCCGAAGCCAGCTGGCTGATCGGTGAGGGCATCCTCGGCCCCAACGTCACCGGCACCGCCCTGCGCTCGATGAAAGCACCGGGCACGGCCTACAACGACCAGATCCTGGGCACCGATCCGCAGCCCTTCCACATGGACAACTACGTCAACACGTCCAGCGACAACGGCGGTGTCCACATCAACTCGGGTATTCCCAACCATGCCTTCTACCTCCTGGCGCAGTACCTGGGTGGTTTCGCCTGGGAAAAGGCCGGCAAGATCTGGCATGGGACCATGCAGCGCATCCAGAACCCGATGGCAACTTTCACTGACTGGGCCGATACCACCGTGGAGGTGGCCCGCGACGCCTTTGGCAACGGCAGTTTCGAAATGCTGTACACCCGGCGAGCCTGGAAACTCGTTGGGATCAATGTCTGAGGTGGCCATGAAGGTCTATCTGAACATTACCGGCGGACCGATCCCCTACGGCATCAGTGGTCAGGTTGACATGGCCGATTTGCCAACCGACCTGGCCCAACGAGCAGAAACGTCGCTGCAGCGCGATTACATGGAAAAGGCCGTCAACCCCAATCGTGAGCTGCCCCTGCCCGACGAGCAGGTGTACGAGTTGGTGGTCATGGATCCGTCGGGGAAGCATGACCAGGCGCGTTACGTCTTTGCCGACTCGCAGGCCACCCCGGAGCTGCTCGACCTGCTGGACGAGCTGCGCGTGGCCGTCACCGACCAGCAGATCAAACAGGTTGAGGTGGCAACCGCCGAATCGGAGCCAGCCCCACCGGCCGAACAGGCAGTACCCGCCGAGCAGGCGGCACCAAAAAAAGCCAAAGCATCCCGCAAGAGACCACCGCGTAGACGGTAGTTTGTGCACCGGGACGGCACAGGTCGTGGAGACTTGCGCTGTCCCGGTACCGCCAGCTGCAAGTCAGGAGTGTGCATGCCCTCGCAGGATGACATCGTCTATTTCAACGGGATCAACGGCGCAACCGGCGAGTATGGTGTGCCACCCCTGCCAGCGGCCAGCGTCGCCGATTGGGCGCTCCAACAAGCCTCCCCGGTCAACCTGGACGAACTGCAAAACCGCCGCACCCAGCCGGGCGCACGGCACCTCGGCGTCAAAGAAGGGGTCGATCCCAACAACCTGGCCGAGGCGGGGTGGGGCGTCATCTTTGCGCACGACGCCGACCCCGCGCTCAAGGAAGCGCTCGGCGAGCTGCTGACCTGGCGCCGGGAGCAGGCTGGTGCGCGTTTCCGCCTCTACGAGGGACCCGAAGGGCTGCAGACCGGTGAACGCAAGGGGCTCTTTCTGGCACGCCGCGGTGCCATGGCCGGACCGGTCGACCCGGCCATCGTTCCGTATTACCTGCTGCTGGTCGGTGATCCGGTGGCCATCCCGTTCGAGTTTCAGTACGAGCTGGACGTGCAGTATGCCGTCGGCCGGATCGATTTTGCGACCCTCGACGAGTACGCCAGTTACGCCCACAGCGTTGTCCTGGCCGAACAGACTGGTCCGGCAGCCGCCCGTCGCGCCTGCTTCGTCGGCGTGTCCCATCCGGACGATGGAGCGACACGTGTGGCCGCCGCGCATCTGATCGAACCGCTGGCCAACGCGGTCCGCACCGCCGCGCCCGACTGGCAGGTGGCGACGAGCCTGCATGCTGCGGCCCGTAAGGCGCACCTGGTCGACCTGGTCAGCGGGCCGGTGCCGCCTGCCCTGCTGGTGACGGCCAGTCATGGGCTGGAATTTCCCCTGGGTGACGCCCAGCAGCTGCGCCACCAGGGCGCCCTGCTGTGTGCCGACTGGCCCGGACCGCACAACTGGACGCGCGGCAAACGGATCACACCCGATTATTACTTTTCGGGCGACGACCTGGCTGCCGAGGCCAACCTGCACGGTCTGATTGCGTTGATGTTTGCCTGTTACAGCGGCGGCACACCGCTGTTGGACGACGGCGCGCGACCGGGCGCCGTGCCGCAGGCGTTGGCGCCGCAGCCGTTTGTGGCCAGCCTGCCGCGCCGGATGCTGGGTCACCCGCGCGGTGGCGCGTTGGCGGTCGTCAGCCACGTGGCCCGCTCGTCGTCGTATTCGTTTGGCTGGCCGGGCGTCGGGCCACAGATCACCGTATTCCAGAGCTGTTTGGAACGTCTGCTGCGTGGATACACGGTGGGTGCCGCGGTCGAGTTCTTCAACGAACGGTGGGCCGAGCTGGCCACCATGCTGCACCAGCTGCGGCCGCAGGTCGATGCCGGCTGGCAGGTATCCCCCACCGAGCTGGCCGGGCTGTGGCTGGCTGGTACCGATGCCCGCAACTACATCGTTTTGGGAGATCCGGCGGTGCGGGTAGCGGCGTCGTCCAACCGGGAACAGCCCGAACCTGCCGTCCACGTCTCGTCGCCGCAGCCTGCGTCTGCGCCACCGGCGGCGGTCCAGACCGCGCCGGTGCCCACCGCCCGGCTGGTGACCATCCCGGACGAGCTCGACGAAGTGGTGGTGTCGACCTACGCCACGCCCGACCCGGACCAGCCAGCCACGCGTGTGCTCAAGGCACGCACGGTCGTTTCGCTGACCGGTGAAGTGCTCGTGTTCCTACCCACCAGCTTGACCGAGGCCGACGAGCCTTACCTGGCCATGCACCGCAGCGCCGTCCAGCAGGCGTTGGCCACCCGTCTGGCAATCCTGGGTCTGCTCGACCAGCCGGATACGCCGGCCGACGTTACCGCCGAACCCGGCGTCGATACCTGACCTTCAGCGGTCATGAAGGGTGCAGACTGCCCGTGCCCGCGCCGTTCATGACCAGGTCCCGTTGTCCGCCCATTTTCACGGATTGGTGAAACAATGCCGCCCACCACCCTCGAAATCACCATCCAGCGCCGCGCCGGTGCCGCAGCACCGGTGGTGGCGGTGCTGCGTACGCCGGCATCCCTGCCGGTGCAGCGGACAGGCCGGCTGCAGCTGAACGACGACGACCTGCTCCAGCTCACCACCCTGCTGCTCGATCCACTGGCCTACGGCACGTTCCTGGGGCGCGCCCTGTTCCAGGAGGCCGTGCGTGACCTCTTCATGCAGTCACGCCAGGCCGCGGCGGGTAGTCTACGTGTCCTGCTCGTCGTAGAAGACCCGCAGCTCAAGGCGCTGCACTGGCAGCGGCTGTGTGCACCGGTGCGCGCCGGCGGCACCGGGTGGGACTTCCTCGCGCTCGACCAGCAGGAACCGTTTTCCCTTTACCTGCCCAGCCAGACCGACCGCCGTTACCTGCCCTTTGGACGGCGTGACCTGCGTGCGCTGGTCGTGGTGGCCGCACCACGGGCGACTAATCGCTACGGGCTGGCGCCGTTCGATGCGTCCGCAACGGTGGCCAGTGTCGGCGCGGCCTTGGGCGACATTCCATTTGACGTGCTGGCGCTCACACCGGGAAGCGTAGGCCCGCCAACGCTCGACGAGCTCGTCATGCGGCTCACCGGTTATCCCTACACGCTGCTGCACGTCGTGGCGCACGGTCAGTTTGGGGTGCGCAGCGGTGAGTCGATCGTGTACCTGCTCGATGCCGGTGGCGCGGTCGATCCCGTTCCGGCCGAGCGTCTGTTGGGGCGGCTGGACCGGGTGCAGGGGGTGCGCGGTCTGCCGCACCTGGCGTTTCTGGCCACCTGCCAGAGCGCCGACCCGCGGGCCGAGGCGGTCGGTGCACTGGGCGGCGTGGCGCAGCGCCTGGTGCGTGATTTGGGCATGCCCGCGGTAGTGGCCATGACCGAGCGGGTCACGATCGACACAGCCACGGCGCTGGCAGCGGCCTTCTATACCCACCTGCACAGCCACGGCGAGGTCGATCGCGCCCTGGCCGAGGCGTGTGCGGGTCTGGCCGAACGGGGTGACGTCACCGTGCCGGCGTTGTACAGCCGTCTGGGTGGGCTGCCCCTGTTCAGTGACAGCCTCGACCGCGACCTGACGCCGGCCGAAGTGACCTACGGTCTCGCCCAGCTGCGGGCCCTCCTGCCGGTGCGGGCACCGGTGCTGCTCGACACGTTCGAGACCGCAGCCGCGCGCCTGGCCCCGCTCCAAAACAGCGGGCAAGACTTCCTGACCGGCACCGGCCAAGCCGAGCGCGACGCGGACCTGGCGGGTCTCAACCGTCTGGCGGAAGAGGTCTTGGAGACGCTGAGCTTCAACGCACTGGCGCTGGGCACACCACCACCGCCCTACGACGACCGCTGCCCCTTCCGCGGGCTGCAGGCTTTCCGCGCCGTGGACCGGGCCTTCTTCTTTGGACGTGAGGCCTGGGTCACCCAGCTGGTGGCACGCCTGGTGGACAACCCATTCCTGGCCGTTTTGGGTCCATCGGGGTCGGGCAAGTCCTCGCTCGTGCTGGCCGGCCTGGTGCCGGCCTGGTGCGATCGCACACCGGG
>JAYRNS010000086.1:0-2128 GCA_041912075.1 Anaerolineae bacterium | reverse complement strand
CGTCGATGCCAACACCGTCTACGTCGTCGGCGGTGATGCCCAGATCCTCAAATCGACCGACGGCGGGGCCTCCTGGCGCCTGCTCGACGGCGTGGCCCAGCAGGTGACGCCCCCCGTGCTGGACAACCCCTGGCTGCGCGGCGTGCGCTTCCCGATCGACGCCAGCACCGGCTGGGTCTCCGGTCGTTACGGCGCGCTGTTCCGCACCACCGACGGCGGCGAGACCTGGACCCGCCAGTACGCCCGCCTGGCCAACGGCGACATCCATTCCGGTTTTCTTTGGTTCGTCCAGGGTTATGACAACCTGCACGCCATGACCGCCGGCAAGGAGGGTTTTGTCTTCCGCACCAGCGACGGCGGCACCACCTGGTTGTTCTCCGTCGCCAATATGAGCATCAACATCCGGGATGCCAGTTACGCCACCCCCAACGACGTCTACGGCGTGGCTGCCTGGGACTCCTTCGTCACCAGTCACAACGGCGGCGCCACCTGGGTGCGCACCTACCCCGGCACGGGGGCCGACTTCCTCGACGGCGTCGACTTCCCCGACGTCAACCACGGCTGGATCTCCGGCAGCGGCGGTGTCATCCGCCGCACCACCGACGGCGCCGCCACCTGGGCCGTGCAGACCAGCAATACGACCCTGCACCTGTTCAACCTCGACATGACCGACCTGCAGACCGGGTGGATCGTCGGTGATCTCGGCACGATCCTGTGGACCACCAACGGCGGCAGCACCTGGAACCCGCAGACCAGCCCGGTCAGCGCGGCGCTCAAATGGATCGACATGGTCGACGACACCCGCGGCTGGGCCGTCGGCACCGAGGGCACCATCATCCGCTACTCCACCGCGACGTGTTACTTCGCCGACGTCCAGCCCAATGCCAACCACGGGGCACCGGAATTGTGCGATGGGGATGTCGACGTCGCCGACGTGCAAACCGTCGCCGGGTGCTGGGAACAGCCTATCGGCACGGCCCGCTGCCCGGCCACGCTGGACCTGACCGGTAACGGGACGATCGATGTGCTCGATGTGAGTGTGGCGGCAAACGAATGGGGATGGCACAGCCCGTGAGTATGATGAAAATTGGTGTCGTCATCAATATAACGCAGGACGCCGGGCGCCCTGTGCCGCGTTACGCGGCCATCCGCGACATGGCACAGGCTGCCGAAGCTGCGGGGTTCGACTCGATCTGGCTGTTCGACCACCTGCTCTTTCGCAGCCCCGGATCCCCCACCGTTGGCATCTGGGAATGTTGGACGCTGCTGACTGCCCTGGCGGCAGCGACGTCGCGTATCGAGCTGGGCACGCTCGTGCTGTGCAACCCCTTCCGCAATCCCGCCCTGCTGGCCAAGATGGCCCACACTCTGGACGAAGTAAGCGGTGGGCGGTTGATCCTGGGGTTGGGTGCCGGCTGGAACCGGCCCGAGTTCGATGCCTTCGGCTTCTCGTTCGAGCGGCGGGTCGATCGTTTTGCCGAGGCGCTGCAGATTGTCAAGCCTCTCCTGCGCGCGGGTCGCGTCGATTTCAGAGGTACACACTACCAGGCGCCGGACTGCGAGATCGTGCCCGCGGGTCCCCGGCCGGAGGGGATTCCCCTGCTCGTCGGCGCGTTCGGTCCGCGCATGCTGCGCCTGGCCGCGCGCCACGCCGACCTCTGGAACACGGCCTGGGTCGGGCAGCCACGCGAGCTGACGCCGCGTATCGCCGAGCTGCGTGCGGCGTGCGCCGACGTGGGTCGCGACCCGGGCACCCTGCCGGTGACGGCCGGCGTGCAGGCGATCTTTCCCGATTTGGGCCAGCCTGAGTCGTGGGCCCGCGAGCCGCTGATGGGCTCCACTGCGGACCTGGCCGCCGGCCTGCGCGGCTTCGCCGAAGCCGGGGTCTCCCACCTCATCGTGCGCCTCAGTCCCGATGGCCCGGAAGCCCTGGCCCGCCTGGCGGAGGCGGTCCAGTTTGCGTAGGTCACAGCTCCTGCTGTGACAACTGCCGCTGCCCACGTACACCCCCACAATGGCGAGCCATGGCTACGGCCGCGCTGTGTGTTTCGGTGAATGTCTGCGGGTCGAGTTGGTCGTCACAGCGGAGCTGTGACCTACGAGGTGCGGCGGCGGCGCGTCGGAGGAT
>JAYRNS010000085.1:0-2333 GCA_041912075.1 Anaerolineae bacterium | reverse complement strand
CGTCCGCCCAAGCTGACACTTCGAGCAAGCGTATCGACCACCAGGTCACAAAGACACCCGGATGTTTGGTGTCTTTGTGACTTGGTGGTTTTACTTTCTTGCGGTTATACTTGTCTCCAGGGCGCCCGTGCGCTGCCACACCGCCCATACGATCATAACCTGCTGGCCCGATGTATCTCGCCCTGTCCCACAGGGTGGTCTGCCAGGGTCAGCGCCGCAGAGGAGCTTCACCACATGTCGAAACGAACCCTGGTCACCATGCTCGTTGGCATCACCTGTGTCGTGTTTGGCTTGACCGGCTCACGCCTCCAGGCTGCACCACTGGCTGGCAAAGGCCCGATCAAACCGGGTATCGAATCCGCACCCAGTGTTTGGGTCGAAAATGCGTTCCTCAAGGCGCTGTCCTCTACCGGCGGACGCTTCATCATCGGAACAACCGGCGGTGATCCGGGAATCTCGACCGACGACAACAAACGTCTGCTCTACGGCTATCCCACCAACGTCGGTTCGAGCTTCAGCACCCTGCGTATCACCAGCGGTGCCACCACCAGCGACACCATCCTGGGTGACACCGACTGGACACCCGGCATCGCTCCTACCGTCCCGCCAACGAGCACTGGCACCAGCCTGGTCACGACGTGGAGCCAGGACGGCGTGACGGTCCAGGAAACCGTATCACTCGTCACCAGCACGCAGACCGGACGCGCCGACACCACCCTGATCGCCTATACGATCACGAACAACAACGCATCGCCGGTCAGCGCGGGGCTGCGCATCATGCTCGACACGATGATCGGCAACAACGATGGCGCGCCCTTCTTTTTGCCCAATGCCGGCAACGTCACCAACCAGATCGAGTTCTTCGCCGGCAGCATGCCCGATTATTGGGTGGCCTGGGAATCGCCCATCTTCGACCCGGACAGCCTGAAAGGCCGCGGCCAGCTGCTGGGCAGCGGTCTGACCCGGCCCGACCGCTTTGTGATTGCCGACTGGCCGCAGGCTGACAGTTCAGTGTGGGATTATGCCGTCAACCCCTCCGACCCAGTGACCAACGACAGCGCCGTGCTGCTCTACTTCGACCCCGTTACCCTGGCGCCAGGCGCCAGCCGCACGGTGCAGACGCAGTACGGCCTGGCACCGTCTGGCTCCACCCTGGCGCCGACGACCCTGGTCACCGACCGGGTTCAGGTGCCGGTGGGCGGCAGTGAATACGCCACCCTCACACTTCTGCTGCGTGATGCCAATTCGCACGCCATCCCTAACCACAAGGTGCGTCTCTCCTCCAGCCGCGGCAGCCTCGACACGATCACACCGGTCAGCGGGGTGACCGATGCCAACGGTCGATTTATTGCCACCATACGCTCAATGACACCCGGCACAGCCCAGGTGACGGCCTGGGACCTGAGCGACGGTATCCCGCTGCCAGTGTCGGTCAGTATCGAGTTCACGCAGGCCGGCGCCACGCCGCCACCCCCCAACCAGGGTCCCATTGCCATCACCGGCCTCACGGCCCAACACCCGCTCGACGCACGTTACTTGCAGGGCATTCCCGTCAACAACCGGATCAACGTCAGCGTCGACTGGAAAGGCACCTCACCGGGCCGCGTCGACTTTATCTTGAACGGCACCATCCACAGCGAGCCGGCCACGGTCTCCGGCGCCAGCCACACCTTCGACATGGGGAACGATCTGCAAAACGGCGCCAACCATCTGAAGATCATGGCCTACAACGCCACCGGGCAGGCCTCCAACCCGCTCGATTACAGCCCCTACTCGGTTCCCGCCCCGGTGTGGCTGGACGGGCTGCGCCAGGCTGGCCTGCTGTCTCTGCCCGTGCTGGCATCGGGTGACGTCAGTGGCAAGGGTTACTACAAGATGGGTTTCCACCTGCCTAACGAGCCGTTCGATATCGAAGCCCTGCGCTTCGGCGTGCCCGACAAGGACACCAAACTCGAATGGAGTTTCGACGGCGATTTGAAAATCCCGCTCGACTGCACGACCGAGCTGGAAGCCGCCTTGACCGCCGGCGCCGGCGGGTTCAAACTGCTCGGCACCACGATCGACATCGAGGGGTCCGGCGGTTTACGGGCGGGGCGCACCCAGGTCTGCGCATTCGAGCTGCCGCATGGCTTTGGTGGAATCGAGGTCAAGGCCCAGCGCAACATTTATCGCAAACCGGTGCTGGTGATGGTCAGTTACTTCAACGCGGCCGTTGGCGTCGCGGTTGACCGGATCATCGTCGTGCTGCACCTCGAGGAGTTTGTCGGCAAGCTCGGCGAATTCTACGTGGACGGTAAGGCGCACTTTGGCGTCGAATCACAGATCGACCTGGT
>JAYRNS010000084.1:0-2307 GCA_041912075.1 Anaerolineae bacterium | reverse complement strand
GACACGGTAGAGCTGACCGTGCTGCGTAACGGGGAGGAACGGCAGTTCGATCTGACTTTGAGCGCCCGGCCGCGGCGGTAGGCCGCCAATTTCGCCAAAGATGTAAACCAGGGGCACGAAGTCTGCAGCACCTGCACGCAGACTTCGTGCCCCTTTCGCGGGGTGCATTTCATAATGGGGGCGACAAGCAAGGAGGTGTGTAGTAAGCTAGGGGCAAAGGGGGTGGAGCGATGAAAGAGACACGGGAGCAGAAACGGGCACGGCTGCTGGCGGCAGCGGAAGCTGCGATCGATGAGTTGCTGGCCTGGGAAGAGACGAACACGGCGCCGAACCTGCAGCAGCTTGAGGAAGAAGTGCTGAAGCTGCGAGAGGGATTTGGCCAGGAACTGGCGTTGACGGTGCTGGAGGGGCAAGAGGCGGTGCAGCCGGCGGCAGGGATGAAGTGTCCGCAGTGTGGGCAGGAGATGCGGTACAAGGGGCGGAAGCCGAAGGCGATCGAGAGCTGGGTGGTGGACGGTGCGCTCAAACGAGGTTACTACTACTGCCCGGCGTGCAAGCAAGGGCTTTTTCCCCCTGGACGCCCAGCTCGAACTCGGGACCGGGGTGTGGAGTGAGAGCCTGGAGCAGGAGCTGGTGTGGCTGAGTGCGGCGGTGGGTTCGTTCGAGCTGGCGGCAACCATCATGCAGCGCATCGGCCGCAAGCATGTCTCGTGTTCCAGCATCTGGCGCTGCACACAAGCTGCTGGGGCGCGGTTTCGGGCGCTGGAGGCGCGGGCACGGCAGTTAGCCAACGGTTTACCTGAGTTGTGGGACCCGCCGAGCCGGGCGGAGGTGGCGGACCAGCGCAAGGGTGTGGCGCTGGATGGGGCGCTGATCTACATTCGTGATGAGCAATGGAAAGAGCTGAAAATCGGTGACGTCTTTGACGTGGCGGTGCAGCCTACCCCGGATCCCGAAACTGGCGAAGTGGTTGACCTGGCGCATGCAGTGAACAACCGTTACGTGGCGCACCTGGGTGGGCCAGAGGTGCTGGGGGAACTGCTCTGGGCAGAGGCACGCGGCTGTGGTTGGGAACAGGCACAGGACACCATGGTGCTGGGCGACGGTGCGGTCTGGATCTGGCATCAGGCGGCCCTGCACTTTGGGCGCAGCCACCAGTTGGTGGACTGGTACCACGCCAAACAGCACCTGGCCGAAGCCGCACGGCTGCTCAAGCCGGAGGGGACAAGCAGCTATCAGCGCTGGCTCAACAGCCGTGCCACGCAGCTCTACCAAGGCCAGGCCGCACGCATCGCCGCCGAGTTGGACAAAGCCGCCCGCCAGCCGCCCACGAAAACTGACAAGTCCCGCCAAACCACAAACTCCGCACCAGCGACAACTAGTCAGAATTTAGCCTCCCCAGCAAAACAAGATGCGCTCGCCCGTGAGGCTGCCTATTTCCGCACCAACCAGTTGCGTATGAACTATCTCGAAATGCGCGAAGAAGAATGGCCCATCGGCAGCGGCGTAATCGAAAGCGCCGCCAAACAGTTCAAGGCCAGATTCTCCGGCCCAGGCATGCGCTGGTCACGCCAGGGCGCCGAAAATCTCATCCCCTTGCGTGCCGCTCTCCTCAGCAACCATTTCGATACTTCCTGGGCCGCCGCTAAAAATCTGCCCCCAGCGTGACATACACCCGCGATCCCCGCGCCAATTGCCAACTCTCCCGCGTTGTGATACGGTTGGTGCAAGTTTGTGCACCAAACAGACGTTTGTGCGTTGAGTTGCTGCCAGACGTCTTTTGTCACCCCTCACCACCTGCTAAGCGAGAACATGCCAACAATGTCGTCGCGCCTTGTGGTCAGTATCGACAGCAGCACCACCGCCTGCAAAGCAATCGCCTGGGACATGCGCGGGCAAGCGCTGGCGGAAGGTCGCGCTGCGTATCCCGTGATTCAGCCCGCCCGCGGCTGGCACGAACAGGATGCCGAGGATTGGTGGGCCGGCGCCTGCCGCGCGCTGGGGGCCTGCCTCGAACAGGTGGATAGCAGCCAGGTTGATGCCCTTGCTATCACGCACCAGCGTGAGACATTCGTGCCGGTGGATGCAGACGGCGTTCCCATCCGCAACGCTATTATGTGGAATGACGAGCGCAGCCCGGCACAGGTGGCGGCCCTCGAACGCAATTTCGGCCCTGAACTGCACCGGCTGACCGGCAAGCCGCCTTCGATGACGGCCTCGATTTCCAAGCTCCTTTGGCTGGCCGAGCATGAACCCCAACTTGTGGCAAGGACCGCTCGCTTTCTCGACGTTCACGCCTTCCTGGTG
>JAYRNS010000083.1:0-3552 GCA_041912075.1 Anaerolineae bacterium | reverse complement strand
TCGCACATCCGGCTGATGGCCGATGCCGGCATCCCGATCGTCCTGGTAACCGAGACCGAGGTGGAGCATCCAAACGTCGCATCGCCGCGTGGTTTGTACGACGTGGCGCGGATGGCGGCCGAATACATCGTGGACCGTCTCCAGGGTCGCGGGCGCGTCCTGATCGTCGGTGGACTGATGGAGGGCTTCGACATTGGGCACAGCCGGCTGCGCGGCTTTCAAGAGGTGGCCGCCGCCTATCCAGACATCGAGCTGCGCCACATCCCCGCCTCCTGGCTCTATCAGCCGGCCTTCGAGCAGATCCGGGAGGTTCTGGCACAGCGCGACGAACCACTGCACGCCATTTTTGGCCTGTCCGATTCCGTTGCCCTGGCGGGGCTGCACGCGGCTCGAGAATGTGGTTTGATCGACGAAGAAACCGTTGTGGTGGGAATCAACGGTGACCCGCTGGCCCTGGCTGCGATTTTGGACGGCTCGATGGCCGCTACGCTGGAAACCCCCGCGGTGGAGCTGGCCCGGCACGCCGTCGATCTCGCAGTGGCCGCCGCCCACGGTCAGCCCCTCCCCTCTCACTTCAGTTACAGCCCCCGTTTGATTACGCGTGACAACGTGGCCGAGGTCAGTATCGAAAAGCTGGTGACGATGGCCAGTCTGCCCAATCGGCTGGTCGGACTCAACCGGCACCAGGAGCAGGAACGCCTGGTACAGCTCGAGACCAGTCTCGAAATCAGCCGCCGGGTCGGGAACATTCTTGATCGTCAGGATCTGTATCACGAAATCGTCAACCTGATCCGCACGAACTATGGCTACGACGATGCACAGATCTTCCTGTGGTCGATGCGCGCGCGCGAATTCGTGCTGGACAAACTCGGAACTGTCTTCGATGAACCGGTGCGCATCCCGCTCGCCGAGTCGGGTCTGTTAGGTTACACGCTGATTCGCAACCAGCCAACCTTCATCCCCGAAATGCGGCACAGTCACCGCTTTCCACCGGATCCCTACTGGCCCACCACACGTTCGCGCGTGATCCTGCCGATCCGCCAGGGGTCGGCCATCATTGGGCTGCTTGACCTGCACAGCCGGCAGCCTATTCGCCACAGCTCGAATGCCCTGATCGGGCTGCAAGCCCTGGCCGACCAGATGGGGGTGGTGCTGCGTAACGCCGAGTTGTACAGCGAGGCGGTGACGATGCGCGCCACCGCCGAGCGTGCCAATCAACTGAAGACTCGCCTGCTGGCCAATATCAGCCATGAGCTCCGTACGCCGTTGAACGTCATCGAGGGTTACAGCCAGGCGGCCCTTGCGGTGCCCGGTCCGTACGGCGTTGAGCTGCCGCCGGCTCTGCTGCGCGACCTGCAGCACATTTACACCAGCAGCGTCCACCTGGAACGCCTGATCAATGACCTGCTGGACCTGTCGAAGGCCGAGGTTGGCGAGCTGGAGCTGCTGCCGGAGATTCTGGACCCGCACCAGGTTGCCATCGACTCGTTCGACAGCATGGCCGGCAGCCGTCAGACCGCGGGTCAGGTGGCGTGGCGCCGGCAGCTGCCAGCGGCGCTGCCGGCCATTTACGCCGATCCGGGGCGGCTGCGCCAGATACTCCTCAATCTGCTGAGCAACGCCAGCAAATTCACCGAACGCGGCCACATCACCTTGGGTGCGCAGGTCGAGGATGATCGGCTGCATGTGTGGGTGGAAGACACCGGCTGCGGCATCGCGCCGGCACTGCAGGAGCGCATTTTCGAAGCGTTCAGCACGGCCGACCAGCCCAGCAGTCCTGGTCAAGGGATTGGCCTGGGTCTGCGCGTCACCCACGAATTGGTCAAGCTGCACGGTGGCACGATGGCGCTCGAAAGCACACCCGGCACCGGTTCAACTTTCCACGTCTTTCTGCCCGTACTGACACGCGAAGGCCGCGCCGCGCTGGAAGCACCCGCCCAAACACCCCCGCCGGTTTTTCCAGCTCATCCAGACTTGCTGCCACCCCACGTCAGTGACCTGACGCGCCGGGCAGTGAGTTATTTTTGCCTGCATTATGACCAGCCGTTTCGTCGCGAGGCCCTTGCCGGCAACCTGGGTGTCACTTCGGGTTACCTGACGCATGTCTTTCGTAAAGATCTGGGCATGACACCCTCCGAGTACCTGACGCGCCTGCGTGTCATACGCGCCCGGGAACTGCTGGCCGATCCGGCGTACACCATCACCGAGGTCGCCGCCCGCGTGGGTTACGACGATGCGGCCTATTTTTCCCGCATCTTCCTCAAGGAAACCGGACACTCACCCCGCGCCTATCGCCAGATCACCCAGCCGCGCGCGATTGTGTCTAATTCTCCAAAATAAGCACCGTTTTGTACATGACGACAGGGGTTGGCCGGGCTATAATAGCAGCCATCAGCCCTGTACTTCCTATTGTGAGTCAAGACGATGACACGCGAACGATTGGCGGTCTTGATCGTCGAGCGCGATACGGCGACGCGCGAGCTCTACGAGCGCGAGCTGCACCGAACGTATCAGGTGCTCACGACAGCCAGCGTGGAACAGACACTGCAGGTGCTCCAGACCACCGACGTTGCCGCGGTGGTTATCGAGCCGGCAGGGTTGGATGACGCTGGGTGGAATCTGGTCGCCGCCATTCGCAGCATGCACCCACGCGACACGGTTCGCGTGATTCTTTGCAGTGCGCTCGATGAACGCAAACGGGGTATGGCCCTGGGCGTCGCAGCCTATCTGGTCAAGCCAGTGCTGCCCGTGACCTTGCTGGATACGCTGGACCACGTTCTGCAAGTGCCGGTGCAGGGAACCTAGTTAGTGAGATTGCCCTGTTTTCAGCGATCAAGATTCTATCCGCGGATAGAATCTACAATACTGGGTACATCCCCTGCACCGGCACCAGGTTGAGAGCGAACCGGCCACAAGCACGCAACGAAAGGAGAGAGGCATGAATGTCCAACCAGCTGCCATCCCGAAGCTCGACGTCGGTGGCCAGCCTAAGCAGCGGTTTCGCACCCGGGAAACGGTCATCGGGCTGCTCTTCATCCTGCCCAGCCTGATCGGGTTTACGGTCTTTTACGCCATACCGGCCGTACGTGGGGTGTTTATCAGCTTCACCAACTGGGACCTCTTGCGGCCGGCCCAGCCCGTAGGCTTCCAGAACTACATCAACCTGTTGCAGGACCCGGTATTCTGGAATTCCCTCAAGGTTACGATTTATTACGTGTTCCTCAACATCCCGCTGCAAACGCTGCTGGCGATGGTGATTGCGGTCATGATGTCACGCCTGACGAAATCGATCATCATCCGCGCCATCATCATCCTGCCCTGGTTGATGCCGGGTGTGGTCGTCGGTCTCCTATGGCTGTGGCTGCTCGACCCGACCATTGGCATCGTCAACGAGTTTTTGCGTGGGATCGGTTTGTCCACCGTGCCCTTCCTGAATGTGCCATCCCTGGCCATGCCGTCGATTGCGATGATCAACATCTGGCAGTACGTCGGTTACACGGCCCTGCTCCTGTTTGCCGGCCTGCAGGCCATCCCCGGTTCGGTGTACGAGGC
>JAYRNS010000082.1:0-5564 GCA_041912075.1 Anaerolineae bacterium | reverse complement strand
GATACCCCAGCCAGGCTGGTTGGGGCGCGGTGTCGGCTGGTCGGCGCCCGGAATCACCGGTCGCACGACGGGCGATCCACCCGGACCCACGAACTGGGTGGGTTCTTCCTCTCCCCCACCGCTGCCCGTTTTGATCGTCTTTTTATCGTCCATGGCCTTTCCTCCTCTACACCAACACAACACCAACGGTCCAAACAACCTAAAATCGCAAATCCAAAATCCAAAATCTAAAATCGCTCCAGTCCTGGCAGCAAATAATCGCGCACCACCACATCCCAGCTCATACCGGCAGCGATCTCCTGCCCGCGCGCCAGCAGACGCTCGGTCTCCGCATCGTTGGCCGGC
Organism: Anaerolineae bacterium; assembly: GCA_041912075.1. Classification (GTDB taxonomy): domain Bacteria; phylum Chloroflexota; class Anaerolineae; order SSC4; family Amarolineaceae; genus SSC4. The sequence goes on along the minus strand of JAYRNS010000082.1, from coordinate 5,219 downwards.
AGGCGTTTGAAGATGCGCAGGGCCACGCCGTAGCTGTTGTTGCCCTCGATGTGGTCACGCATACCCTGGTCGATACGCAGCGCATCGTAGGCCGACCAGATGTTGAAATAGCCCGGTAGGCCAACGTAATCGGCCACCACCAGGTTGGGCAGTTCTTGCTCACCGGCGACGCGCTCGATGAAACCGACACAACCACACACGTTGCTGACGACAGTCAGTGCACCGGCGCCCAACGGCTCGACCTGGGCGATGCCAAATGGTTCGTAGACACTCTGGCCAAATTCGAGATCGCTGCCCCGCCGCAGGTCGACGAATTCCATGTCGGCCGGCATGCGGAACCCGCAGCGGTCACGGTTCCAGCCGAACTGGTTGACCAGCACCGCCTTGATGGCGTGCGAACGCTGGTTGAAACGATCGATCCCGTCGAAGAAAAAGGGTACCTCTTGACCGACCAGGTCACCGTTGTCGCCGCGGTGCCCAACCGGCCAGCCATATTCATACTCCCAACGGCGGACGTCTTCGGGCCGTTTGCCGGTGGGTACCGCCGTGGCCACCACGAAAAGTACGGCGCGTTTGCCGTCGCTGGCCAGCATCTGGTCCAGGTGTTCGATCACGCGCAGGTCACGCCACATCCCTTTACTGACGACCAGCCGGGCCACGTGGGTGAAGACGTAATCGGGCCGGTACCCCATCAGGTTGGCGGTGTAATCCTGCAGCTTTCGTTTACTGGTCTGCTTCTCGGCAAGGGTGACCGTCATAGGGACGATGCCGTTGTAAACGAGGTCGATGTTCTTCCAGGAAAAAGTGCCACCCAGGAAACGCAGCTCGGACACCACGAGGTCGCCCACGGCGAAGATGTTGGTGCAGTGAATGGCCTGCCGGATCAGGGGGTGTTTGTAGAAATGAGACTGGTCACCAAACACCTCTTCCAACGAACGGCCCTCGCGCTGGGCGGCAAAGAGGGCATTGTAGAAGCGGGTATCGTGCCCGCCGTGCTCTTCGATCAGGTTACGCGCGGTGGCCATCTCGTGGGCATAAAAGATCGTCTTCCAGGCCTGGGGCTCGTTGAGTTGGGCAGCAAATGCCAGGGGCAGTCCCATCCATTCATGGGCGATGATGACGCGTTCGCCCTGCTGGTCACCCAGGAGTGAACGCACGGCGCCAAAGGAGGCCTGCGCCATCTTCATGTAGAGGTTGAACTCGTGGTACTGGTCGTAGCGGCCGGCATCGAGTCCGTAGCGCTGCCACACGAAGAACTTGAAATCGTGCACCCGTTCGGGCGTGGCAAAGGTGGCATCGACGAGCAGGACTTCGTGTTCGGCGGCACCAAACGCCCGCCGGCCATAGAGCAGGGCAACGCCGTAGTCGGTCTCGACACCGCGCAGACGATCCGCCAGGCCCGGGTCGGCATGGTCGATGCCAAGAAGCGGGCAGTACAGAATCGTCAGTTTGTTACGCGGGTTGAGCATGCGGTCCATCTCGTCACCGTTGTAGCGGTTGAATGGACCGACGACGACCGTTCGCGGCACGGCTTCGACGTAGGCGGGCGAACCGAGGAGGCCGTCCAGAACGGCGCCAATCCCACCGACCTTAAAACCTGCTTCGTGTGTAAAGTGCACCACGGCTTCCAGCATCTGCGCGCTCCTTCTTGTTGATGGCGAAAGGCAAAGACCAAATACGACTGGGGACATCGAGGGCTATCTGGCATTATTATACCGTGATTTGGATTGGATCACAACAAAAAACTGGCGCCTGTCGGGGGAAGACAGGCGCCAGGCAAGGCTGAGGGCTGCGCCTTGCTTATGAAGATGTCTTGGACAGTACAAGACTCAACAGCACGATCATCAGTATCACGACGGTGACGATCAGATCGATACGGCTGCCAGCCGGCTCTTCCACGATCGACACAACCGGTTGAACCGGTCTTGAATCACCACCGGTGGCGGACATCATGGCTACCAACACGACTAAAATGCCAGCGATCAGGATCAACGTTGTCATGGTGGGCACCTCGTCTGGCTGATGGAACCACGCGCGGCGGGCCATTTCCCGTCACGTGCGCCCATTGTAACATGCGACCAATCGGGTGTGCCCGACAACTGGGTTACAAGTGGCCGTCAACAATCGGTTTACCTTACACGCTTAGGATAGGCACCAACAGTCCCAGCAGTGTCAGACCCAGGATGCCCAACAGAAAAATCAACGCTACGATCTGCAACCAATCCTGGCCGCTCGACGGTGCCGGCGCGCTGGTCGGAGGCATTACGCGGGTTCCAGCTCCACCGCCCAGGGTGGCGATGAGCAAGACGATCACGATCAAACCAGCAACGATCAGGTCCATGTCGCCCTCCCTTTCCCCGAATTGTTGGGATGCCTGGTCTCATTTTGCTTCCACCAGACATCCTCACATGCGCCAGCTCGCTGGTGCCATCTTAACAGCCTGGCCCGTGTACTGCTGGACACATAAACGGTAGAGAGGTGACAAATTACGGTCGATTTGGCGTCATTCAGCTTCCATGTGATCTACTGGCTGTTTTCGGACGGTGGCTGTCCCTCAGGCACCAGCCGGTAACCGTGACCGCGCACGGTGACGATGTACACGGGTGCTTTGACATCCGGTTCGATCTTGTGACGCAGGCGTCCTACCACGCGGTCGATGGCCTGGTCACTGACGGCCTCCGGCAGTGCGGCATCGTTGTACACCTCGGCGGCAATCATGTCGCGCGTTACCAGGTGCCCGCGATGCTGCCACATACAGGCCAGAAGCCCTGCCTCCAGCGGCGTCAGCCGCACGTCCTGGCGTTTACCGTCCAGATAGACCGCGATTTCGTTGGCATCGTAGGACAGCGTCTGCACGCTACTATCAGACACATCGCCGCGCGCCGGGCGACCCGGTCGCCGCGAATGGCGCCGTTCCAGCTCGCGCCGGATCACGGCTTCCAGCTCGATCAAGTTCTCGGTTTTGGGCAGAATGTGATCGGCGCCCAGACGCAGGCCGCGAATGCGCTTGTCGAGGGCCTCGCCAGTGACCGAAAAGACGACCACGACGATCCCTGTCAAGGAGTCGTCGTCACGTACCGTTTTGAGTACTTCATAACCATCCATGCCGGGCATCCGAATGTCCAGAATGATTGCATCTGGCCGCTGGAACCGGGCCACTCGCAAACCCTCTGTACCGGTATGAGCCTGCAGTACCTGGCAGCCCAATGGCTCGAACCAGTCGGCCAGCTGTTCACAGAAGTCGGGATCGTCATCGATCACCAGAATCGTTGCACCTTCCATCGTTGTTGATCACTCCTCTTCTTTGCAGCGGGAGGTTCTATGACCTGAAAACCGGCGTCACGCCGTGGGCAGTGTCACGATAAACGTCGCACCGGCACCGGGTGTACTGACGACGTCGATCGATCCCTGGTGCATGAGCACCAGCTCGTGGCAAATGTAGAGCCCCAGCCCCAACCCGCCGCGGCTGTGATGAGTTGATGAAGGGGCCTGGTAGAATTTCTCGAATATATGTGCTTTGGATTCCTCGGCAATGCCAATCCCGGTATCGGTCACGGAGATGCTCACCAGGCGGTCGTGCAGCTCGGAGCCCAGGGTGATGGTGCCGCCGGCACGGGTGAACTTGAATGCATTCTCCAGCAGGTTGTCCAGGACCTGGTTCAGCGCATGTTCGTCACCCCACACGATGACACCGAGATGCGCCGGCCGTTTGAATGTGATCCTGATCTGGTGGTCACGCGCTGCGCCGGCAAAACGCTGCTGCGCCTGTTTGAGCAGATCGACCACACTCAGGCGTTTCATCTCGAACTGCGCTTCGGCCGGGAATACCTCACCGTCCTGGTGCGATTCGAGCCGGCTGATCCAGAGCAAGTGCTCGATCTGGCGCTGCTGCCGCTCCAGACTGTCCTGCAGCTTTTGCAGACGGTCGCGCTGTTTGGCGGTCAGGGGTCCCAGCTTGCCGGCCAGCAAGTTAGCCGCCACCTGTTTGGCATAGGCCACCGGCGAACGCAGCTCGTGACTGGCGGTGAACAGACCTTCCGTTTGCAGGTGGAACGCTTCGACCAGCTGGCGGTGTTTGGCCGCGTTGTGGATCGCAATCGCCGCCTGGTCGGCAAACAGCTGCAGCGTCTCGCGCTCGATGGCGCGAAAGACGTGGGCATCTGGATATTCCACCATCAGCACACGTTGGGCGGTGTCCATGTCTTTGTCAAGTGGATAACAGGCAAAGGCTGGCACTTCACTGGTCACATCGATCACCCCAGCCAGCCAGGGTGCGGCTTCTGGCTGGTTGCCAGCCAGAACGGGCTGCATACGCTGCAGCGTCAGGTTGCCAACATGCGGCCTCACCCGTTCGCGTACGGCGGTCAGGGGTAGTTCCAAACCTCCGCGTGCTTCGTCGATCCACTGTGGCGATGGTTGGCCGTCGCGCCGGCAAATCGTGACGCCGGCGCCCGCCGCAATCAATGCTGCACGGTGAGCAATGAGACCGAGAACCTCGCGCAGCTCGGCCTGGCTGGTGATGGCGTGGTTGATTTCCTGGCTGATTTCTTGCAGCATCCGCAGCTGTGCGCTGCGCTGGGCCGTGGCCGCAGCCAGCTGGGCGCGGCGGATCACCAACGCGGCCTGCGAAACGAACGCCCGCAGGTGCTCCTGTTCATCCTCGCCAATTTCCACCCGCTGCGACAGCCAGTAACCGGCTTCCACGGTGCCGATGTTGGTCTCTTCGACCAGGATGGGCATGAAGATGCGAACCGCCGGCTCGGTCCCCGTCGCCTGAAAGATGTCGGAGGCAAAACGGGTATCTTCTGGGCTCACGATCACGGATTCGCCGCTGCGCACCACGTGTGCACGGACATCGTCGGCATGCAGGGGAAACGCAAGTGCCTGCTCCCAGGCGGCCGGGATGCCGCTGCTGCGCACCGCACGGATCGTTTGTGCCTCCTCGTCGACCAACGAAATCACCACAAAATCAAAGTGCAGTACACGGCGCAGTGTCGCCACGACACTGTCCAGAATGTTGTGCAGATCACTGTGGCGGAGTGCCTCGGCGGTCAGCTGTTGGACAGCTTCACGATCGCGCACGGTGCGTTCGAGGCGGTCGAACAGACGGGCATTGTCGATGGCGACGGCCGCCTGGTTGCCGAACATGCGGGCCAGGCGTATCTCCTCTTCGCTAAAGGAGCGCGGTTCACGGTAGTCGAAATAGAGCACGCCGACGG
>JAYRNS010000081.1:0-3204 GCA_041912075.1 Anaerolineae bacterium | reverse complement strand
TATCGGGACCCGGAACCCGCCGTGATACTTCAGATCGCGCCCGTTGAGCAGGACACGCCAGGCGTGTTTGGGCACGTAGACCGGCACCACTTCCGGCCATAACGAATCAGGATGGTGCGGCGGCACCTCGTGCCAGGTACGGTCGAGCGCTTCGCCGCGCGTTTGCGGCAGGTAGTCAAAGAATTTGCGCAGGACGTCGGCGGCGGTCGTTTGTTCAGCCGTGTGTACGGTGAGCTGGCGGTGTCCAGCCAGCGGGCGCATGCGACCAAAGAGATTCAGGCGGATCGACACCTCGCCGCTGTCCAGGGCACGTGCCACACGGTAACCCAGGGTCATCTGGTTGAGCTGAACCGACAGGTATTTGGCCCAACCACCCAGGGCGCGAGCCGCAACCGTGGCGTCGCGCACGTCGGCCGCAATCGCGCCGGCAAACGTCGCCTGCACCAGGCCGATCGAGCCGGTGACGTAGGTCTCGGGCACGTGAATGGCGCGCGGTCCGTGCGCCGCGTGGAACTTGCCGGCACGGAAGAGGTACATCGCAAAGTCATTCCCCAAATCCATCCCGACGGTGCGCGCGACCCAAACGGCAAAAAAGCGGCGGCGCTCTTGCAGGTGCACCTGGTCGAACCCATCTTCCCAACCCAGGATCGCCGCGGTTTCTGGTACCTGCTGCAGGTAGTTGTAGGTGTCCTCGACCAGCCTGGGAGCGATGCGCAGCAGCGGCTCGACCGTGGCCAGCATGGCCAGCTTCTCATCGGATGTCAACGCCACGAAGCGTAACATCCGCTCCCACTCCTCCACCGGATGCGGCGCCAGTCCCGCAATCTCCATGTCGTATTCTGTGTTGTGGCCGTTGTCCATGCAATCCTCCTGATTGACCCCCGTCGGAACCCAAGGCATCGTAAAAGAATGACTTCCCGCAAAACCGCTGGATTTGGCCGCAAATCACCGGAAGTTATTCTTTTACGAGCCCCAAGTGGTTCGATTCCTCACCTCGACTGCGTCCGCGCCACCACCACCAGGTCACCGGACGCCGCCGCGTCGAACGGCCGGCCGTCCAGCGCCCCGTAGAACGCAACGTGGTCAAACCCTGCCTGGCTCAAAGCCACATGCAGGTGGGCTGCGAGCAGGGGGCGCTGCCGGGTGCTGTTGACCTCGACCGTCCAGCCGGCACCCGTCCACTGAAACAGCGCCGTGTGAAACGTGATCCCGCTGTCGTCGTAATCGGCAAAACGCCAGATCAATGACGTCGCGCGGCCGGCAGCGGCAAAAAAGCGCGGCCGGGTTTGCATGCGCAAATCATAATTGAGATTGTGCAAAATCACCAGCCCGCGATCGACCAGCCGCTGGCGTATCTGGCGCAGCGCGGCCACCAGCTGGTCTTCCGTCAACAGATGGGGCAGCGAGTTGCCCAGACACAACACCGCATCGAACTGCCCGTCGACGTGTGCGTCGAGATCGAGCAGGTCACTGACGACAAACACCGCCTCGACGCCGGCGGCGGCGGCGTTGTGCTGCGCCGCGGCAACCATGGCCGGGCTGGCATCGGCACCGCCGGCCGTGTAACCACCCTGCACCAGGGCAATGACGTGCCGGCCCGTGCCGCAAGCGACGTCCAGCACGTGCTGCGCACCGTGAGCGGCCAGCGTCTGTTGGAGCCAGGGCAGCTCGAAAGCCAGGCGTGCCGGCCAGTCGTTCATGACGTCGTAGACCGCAGCCAGGCGGTCGTAAAAGCTGCTGCCGTTATGGTTGGTCATAGGTGCCCATGGTAACACGCACGGGCCGGTGTTGCTGTGACTTTTGTCTCGCCCGGGCGGATGTGTCGTTCTCCATGCGGCGTCGTGTCTGGATCCTTGATACATCCGCCCCGGGCGGGCCTGGCGCGTGCTCGGCTCATTTTACACATTTTTGGCATGTTGTGGTAAAATCGTTGGCATGAAGGCTGAGATTGTCTCCGTTGGCACGGAGCTGCTGCTTGGACACATCGTCGATACCAATGCCGCCTATCTGGCGCAGCAGCTGGCCGCCATCGGGGTCGATCTCTACTACAAGACTACGGTAGGCGACAATATCGAGCGCATTGCTGGGGTGATCACCCAGGGCCTGGCCCGCAGCGACGTCGTCATCACCAGTGGCGGTCTGGGTCCGACGGTCGACGACGTCACCCGTGATGCGATCGCCCTGGCCACTGGACGTGGACTGGTATTTTACCCCCAAGCCTGGGAGCAGATCCAGGCCATGTTTGCCCGTTGGGGGCGTGCGCCGGACGAAAACAATCGCCGTCAGGCAATGCTGCCCGCAGGGAGTACGCTGGTGCCGAACCCGGTGGGTACCGCACCCTCTTTTATCGTCGAAACGGCCAGCGGCGCGGTTTTCAGCCTGCCCGGGGTGCCGCGTGAGATGAAGCATCTCACCGAAGCGGCGCTCGTCCCTTACCTGCGGCGTAATCTGGGTGACCAGCCGCCCGTCATTAAGTCGCGTGTGCTGCGCACGTGCAGCATCGGTGAGAGTGCCATCGATACGTTGATTGCCGATTTGGAGACAGGCAACAACCCCACCGTGGGCCTGGCGGCGCATCCGGCACAGACCGACATTCGTATCACGGCCAAGGCGGCCAGTGAAGCCGAGGCTGATGCCATGATTGCGCCGGTCGAGCAGGAAATCCGCCAGCGGTTGGGGAACGTGATCTACGGTGTCGAACAGCAGACACTCGAAGAGGTCGTCGCCCGCATGCTGGTGGAGCACCAACTGACGGTGGCACTGCTCGAGACGAATACGGCCGGTGCAATTGCCCGCCGGCTGCAGGACACACCGTACGGCGGTGTGGTAGCGGCGGCGGTCTGCTTCGATCAGGGAGCGGCGCTCGTCGAAACCCTGGCGCTGCCGCAAGCCCTGCGTGGGGGGGCGTGGCCAGACGACGACCTGGCCCTGGCGGCGGCCGATGCGTTGCGCCAACAAACCGGCGCCAATTTTGCGCTGGTGATTCTGGGCTCGTTGGAGGCACACGAGACGCTCTATGCTGGGGAACGTGGTCGCTCAGTCTGCGTTCTGGCCCATGCGGATGGGCGGCTCATCCGACGTTACGATTTGGGTGGAACCGGCGAGGTCACGCAGCGTTGGCTCGGGAACCGTGTCCTCGACTGGCTACGACGTGTGGTTCTAAAGGCCGAGACGTAGGCATCCGCCACCGGATGTTCGGTCCCG
>JAYRNS010000080.1:0-1962 GCA_041912075.1 Anaerolineae bacterium | reverse complement strand
CCGACGCGGGTGTGGTGATGACCGCTTCGGTTTTGCTGCTGATACCCGGTGTGTTTCTGGTGGGATCGGTTTCTGATTTGATCAATGGCAACCTGGTATCGGGCGTCGCCAAGGGTGCGTATGCCGCGCTGCTCATTTTTGGCATTGGAGCGGGCGCCTGGTTTGTGCTGTTCGTGATTGGGAGGCTGGCATGAACCTGGGGGAGCTGTTGGGGCCGGTTCTGCTGGGTGTGGCCGGGTCGTTTGGTTTTGGGGTGGCCTTCAATCTGCCCCCGCGTATGCTGCTGATTGCGGCGATGGTGGGTGGGTTTGGGCTGCTGACCAAGGGCATGGCCACGCAGCTCGGCCTGCCGCCGGAGGTGGCGACGTTCGTGGGTGCGCTGACGGTTGGTGTGTTGGGGGAGATTGGGGCACGCCGGTGGAAAACACCGCGTTCGTTGTTCACCGTGCCAGGGTTCATCCCGCTTGTTCCCGGCGTACCTGCATTTCGGGCCGTCGTCAGTTTTGCCGATGGTTTGTACATCACCGGGATCGACTACATGATCCAGGCCGCGCTGCTGATCGGTGCCATCGCCGGCGGCCTGGCCACAGTGCGGGCGTTTTCACAGCTGCGTAAGGACTGGCTGTTTCCGTGATCGCGGGTGGGCAGGGCGACTGAAGTCGCGGCTACCCTTACAAAGTCGCCCTGCGGCGACTGCCAATCCGTTCCTGGCGCGGCCGTCAACGAATACGGCAGCGAATCAACGAATCGTAAATCGTCGTTGACAGCAATCCGTTCCCGCAGCCGCCAGGATGGCGGCGCTCCAACAAACCCCCAACCCCTTTTCCCCAAATCCGTTGACAGCTCGCGGCCGAACTGGTGTTCGGCGCTCCCAGCGTCCCGACTCTGCGTTGACAGTCATCCGTTCGGCGGCCGGTCACGCGTCGACCGTGGCCGCCAGTGCTCTGGCCAGGGCGATTTCGTCCTCGGCGGTCTGCACGGTACCATCCAGCCGGGCGGCGCGCACGGCCGTTAGAATCTGGCGGTACACCGGACCTGGTGCAATACCCAGGCCTCGCAGCTGGTGGCCACCCAGTGTCGTTTTGATATGGATCAAGTTGCGCTCGTAGAAGTCGATGCGCTGCTGCACGAGCCAGGACTCGCAGGCCACGCGCACCACAAGGCGTGCCGCCGGACTGCTGGGCTGGAGAATCGTGTCGATTTCACTTGGTCGCAGCGCCGGCCGGCCCAGCTCCGTGAGCTGGCGCTGTAAGGCGCGCACTTCCGCCAGCACACGCTGCGTATCGGCACGCAGACGCAGGCGGTCGGTCACACTGAGGTCGGCACTGTGATCCAGCCGGTATAGCCAGAGGGCCAGGTAGAGACGCGGCATCTCGTCTGGTGGTTGGCCCTCACCCAGGGCGTTACGCAGATCGACGAAACGTTCGGCGATCCAGCGGTCGTAGGTCAGGTGGCGGTCGATGTGTTCGAGCACGCGCATCTGCTGCATCCGGGCGAGGGCGTGTTCCGGCTCTTGCTCCTCCAGGATCAGCTCGAGCTCGTGCCGCACCCGCGCCGGGCTGACACGGGCCAGCAGATCGAGCGCATCGACGATGAGCTGCTCGGTGCGTGGCTCGATCTGAAAGTGAAAACGCTGCTCGAAACGTACCGCGCGCAGGATGCGCGTGGGGTCTTCGACAAAACTCAGGCTGTGCAGGACACGGATCACCCCACTCTCCAGGTCCTCTTTGCCGTTATAAAAATCGAGCAGCTCGCCGCGCCGTTCCGGGTTGATGCGGATGGCCAGCGTGTTGATGGTGAAGTCGCGCCGGTGCAGATCGAGCTTGATCGACGAACGTTCCACGGTGGGCAGGGCAGTGGGGTGCTCGTAGAACTCGGTGCGCGCGGTCACAAAATCGAGACTGTCGACTGGCAGCTCGTGCACAGCAATCGCCGGGTCATCGCCCGTACCGCGATACTCGT
>JAYRNS010000079.1:0-3802 GCA_041912075.1 Anaerolineae bacterium | reverse complement strand
GACGACCAACATCCCGTTTTTGCTGGCGGTCATCGATCATCCACTGTTCCGACAGGGTCAGGCCACGACCAGCTTTATCGATACGCAGTTTGCGGGTTGGCAGCCCCACCGGGGGCCGATGCCCGATGAAGTGCTGATTGCCGCGGCACTGTCAGACCTGCTGGAAAGCCAGGCGGGAACTGCCGGCCCCGGTGCCGGCGTCCCTGCAGTGGCTGGCGATCCCTACAGTCCCTGGGCATGGCGCGACGGTTTTCGCCCGGGTGGAGGCTGACATGGAGTTTCGTTATCACGCGCTCAAGGCGACCGACGACGAGAAGGTAGTTAAGGTCGAAAAGGACGGCGACCAGTACCGGGTGACCGTGGGCGAGCGCACCTACGCCGTGGCGGTCCACCGTCCGGAGCATGGCCGGCTGAACATGACGATCGACGGGCGCCGGGTGCGGGCGTACGTGGCCAGTGACGGGCTGCGGCGCTTCGTGGCGTTCAATGCCCCGTGCAGTTACGTCTTGCAGCAGCCCGATCCGCGCGCCGCCGGGCGCCGGCGCGCGATGCAGTCCCAGGTGGGGGGACTGGAGGCAGCGATGCCCGGCCATGTGCTGGATGTGTTGGTGCGTCCCGGCGACACCGTCGAGCACGGACAGACCCTGCTGCTGCTGGAAGCCATGAAGATGGAACTGCGCCTGGCTGCACCCGCCGCCGGTAGCGTACGCCGGGTATTATGCCAGCCGGGCGACGTGGTCGAGCGTGGACAGATGTTGGTGGAGTTCGATGCGACGCCTTGACAGTCGCATTGCACGTGATACAATAAGACCGCTTTAAGCAGACTGTGATGACGCACAGCGAAGGAGATATGTGTTGATGAGCACAATGGATGTGCAAACCGAACCGGTGGTGGCCGTGCCCAGGTCACCCGCCGACGTCGTGAACGACTTTTCGATCGTCGTGGCAACGCCGAATGGATCGGGCAGTCAGACGGCCAACGTCACGATCATTCGCGCGCTGTTTCGCATGGGAATCCCGGTCAATGGCAAGAACCTGTTCCCGTCGAACATCTCTGGCCTGCCGACCTGGTACACGATACGAGTCAGCAAGGATGGGTATATCGCGCGTCGCGAAGGTACCGAAATCGTCGTAGCCTTCAACGAAAAAACGGTCATCGATGACCTGAAAGCCCTCCCGCCCGGTGGTGTCTGTATTTATCCTGCGGACTGGAATTTCGAACACAGCCGCACCGACGTCACGTATTACGGCGTGCCGGTGAAAGAATTCGTCAAGGCTTCGGGTGCGGAAGACAAATTCAAAACCTACGTTTCCAACATGGTATACGTGGGGGCGGTTGCCGCGCTGTTGGGGATCGATCTGGCTGAGGTCAAAGGTGCGCTGAATACGCACTTCAATTATAAAGCAAGAGCGGTCGATCTGAACTACGGCGTCGTCGAGATGGCGGCCAACTGGGTGCGTGCCAACCTGGTCAAAGACGACCCGTATCGCGTCGAGCGCATGAGCGCGACCACCGGCAAGATCATGATCGAGGGTAACGTGGCTTCGGCATTGGGTGCCATATTTGGTGGCGTGAGTGTCGTCGCCTGGTACCCGATTACCCCGGCCAGCAGCCTGGCTGAGGCGCTGAACGAATACCTGCCAGAGCTGCGCACCGACCCAGAAACGGGCGAGCCCACCTACGCGGTTGTTCAGGCCGAAGACGAAATTGCGGCCATCGGCATGGCCATCGGCGCGGGTTGGGCCGGCGCACGCAGCATGACGTCCACTTCCGGTCCTGGCATCTCCCTGATGACCGAATATGCCGGCATGGGGTACTTCGCCGAGGTCCCGGTAGTGATCTGGGACGTACAACGGATGGGGCCGAGCACCGGTTTGCCCACGCGCGTCTCGCAGGGTGACGTGCTCTCGGTCTACTTTTTGAGCCACGGTGACGTACGCCACGTCGTCCTGCTGCCCGGGTCGGTCGGTGAATGTTTCGACTTTGGCGTGCAGGCCTTCGACCTGGCCGAGCGTCTGCAGACCCCGGTCTTCGTGTTGAGCGACCTCGACCTGGGGATGAACCTTTGGATGAGTGAGCCGTTCAGCTATCCTGCCAAGCCGATGGACCGCGGTAAGGTGCTGACGGCGGAGGACTTGCAGCGGCTGGGAACGTGGGGTCGCTTCGTGGATGTGGACGGGGATGGCATCGGCTACCGCACGCTGCCTGGCACCGACGACTGGCGCGCTGCCTACTTTACGCGCGGCACCGGTCATAACGCCAAAGCCGTGTACAGTGAGCGTCCGGACGATTGGGAAGAAAACCTGCGGCGCCTGGCCCGCAAACACGACACGGCCCGCACCCTCGTGCCACCGCCGGTGATCGATACCGTGCCCGGTGCGTCGGTGGGCATCATTGCCTATGGCTCCGCCGATCCCGCCGTGGTGGAGGCGCGCGACCGGCTGCGCAAGCTCGGCTTCGAAACCAGCTATCTGCGGCTGCGTGCCCTGCCGCTGGAGAACAGCCTGCGTGAGTTTGTGGCAGCGCACGATCGTGTCTACGTGGTGGAACTCAACTTCGAAGGGCAGATGGCACAGATCCTGCGCATGGAGCTGCCTGAATATGCCACCCGTTTCCGTTCCCTCGCCAAGTGTGACGGTCTGCGGCTGACCGTGCGTTATGTCACCGAAGCGATCCGTGACCAGGAGCTTTGAACCATGGACGTCACAACCAAACCCCGCAGCAACGGGAATCTCAAACTGAACCTGATCGGCCTGGAACCCAAGGACTACGACGGTAACCCGTCGACCTTGTGCAAAGGCTGTGGGCACGATTCGATCTCCAGCCAGATCACTCGCGTCTGTTACGAGCTGTCGATACCGCCGCACCGGATGATCAAATTGAGCGGTATTGGCTGTTCAAGTAAGTCGCCGGCCTATTTCCTGAACCGTTCGCATGGCTTCAACTCGCTGCACGGCCGCATGCCGTCGATCGCCACGGGTGCGACGCTGGCCAACGCCAGCCTGATGGCCATTGGTGTCAGCGGTGACGGTGACACGGGCAGCATTGGTATCGGGCAGTTCAAACACCTGGTACGGCGCAACGTGCCGATGGTCTACATCATCGAAAACAACGGCGTCTACGGCCTGACCAAAGGCCAGTTCTCGGCGACGGCTGACAAAGGGCAGAAGCTCAAGTACGCCGGGGTCAACGAGTTTTCACCGGTCGATCTGTGTATGGAAGCGCTGATCCTGGGTTGTGGTTTCGTGGCGCGCTCCTTTGCCGGTGACGCCAAACAGGTGCGTGAGCTGTTGAAAGCGGCACTCAGCTATCACGGCACCGCCGTGCTCGACATCATCAGCCCATGCGTCACATTCAACAACCACGAGGATTCGACCAAGAGCTATTCCTATGGCAAGGCCCACGAGGAGCCGCTGCACGATATCACGTACATTCCGCCGTACGAAGAGATCAGCGTCGATTACGAACCGGGCGATACGGTCGACGTCGAAATGCACAACGGGGCTCACGTGCGCCTCTCCAAGCTGGATGTCACCTACGACCCAACCGACTTCTACGCCGCGGTGCGCGTGCTGCGTGAGGCCGAAGAGAAGCAGGACCTGGTTACCGGTTTGATCTACATCAATCAGGCACATCCAACGCTCCCGGAATTGATGAACCTGCCTGAGACACCGCTCGTCCATCTGCCCGCAGACAAACTGCGACCACCGCCGGCCGCGCTGGACGGGATCATGCAGGCGATGATGTAAGACACGTCCCCGGCACGGTCTGTACGATTCCTGGTTGAGCGATGCGGATGCG
>JAYRNS010000078.1:0-9077 GCA_041912075.1 Anaerolineae bacterium | reverse complement strand
GCCAGTTCCTGCGCCAGTTCCGCGAAGCCGACGGTCATCAACTTTCGGGTCTGCGCAGCCTGTTCGTCGACGAAGCGGCGGCCAAGTTCTACGCGCTGACCGGCAGCGGGCTGTTCCAGATCGACATTCCGCGGTAACGACCAGGGCCAGAGTTGCCAACTCTCGGAGAGTTGGCAACTCTGGCCACAAACACCCACGCCGGATTTGTACACCTATCGGCCTGTGTTATAATCGGCGCCATGAGTTCGACACAGCATTCACTCAATGACGCCTCCCCGGCTTCAAGCACGGTAGCACACGGTTCACGGTGGGCCAACCTGTTGCTGGCCCTTTTGCTGGCCGCATTTGTCTTTACTTTTATCTACGCCGGCTTTCTGATTTTTCACTGGGCACGCGGAGTTGTCGCCCAGGCAGCACAACTGCCGGCCGTCACGCTCAGCGAGTTTACGGTCAACGATCCGGGAGCCAACCCCGGCACCGCACCACAGGTAGCGGGCACCCCAGACCCGAACGCACAGATCACGGCCGTCGAGCCGGTCCCAACCTGGGACGTTTCCAAGCTCGAACGGGTCAACATCCTGCTGCTCGGGGTCGATCAGCGCCCCAGCCAGACCATGCCTGGTCTCACCGACACGATGATGCTGGTGACGGTCGACCCGGCGCATGGCCAGGTGGGCATGCTGTCGATCCCGCGTGACACATGGGTCAAAATCCCGGCCTACGAAATCTACAACAAGATCAACACCGCTCACCGCTTCGGCGAGATCAAGAACTACCCCGGCGGCGGAACAGCCCTGGCCAAACAGACGGTCAGTGACCTGATTGGTTATCCCGTCCACTATTACATACGCGTTAATTTCGAAGGGTTTCGCGAGATCATCGACCTGGTAGGTGGCATCGACATCGACGTGCCGCGCGATCTCAGCGACCCGACCTACCCGGATGAGAACTATGGTTTCGATCCGCTGTTCATTCCGGCGGGACGGCAGCACATGGATGGCGCCACGGCCTTGAAATACGCCCGCACCCGTCACGTCGACAACGACTTCGAACGTGGCCGCCGCCAGCAGCAGGTCATTCTGGCGCTGCGCGACAAGGTACTGAGCCAGGACATGCTGCCCACCCTGATTCGTAATCTGCCGGCCCTGGTGCGCTCGCTGTCCAAGTCGATTCAGACCGACATCCCGGTCGACCGGCTGATCACGCTGGCCGAGATCAGCCGTCAGGTCGATTTCAGCCAGGTAGAGCAGGCGGTTATCGACTGCTCGTTGGGTGAATGCACCTATTCCGAAGCCGGTGCGTGGATTCTGATTCCTGACCGCAACAAGATCCGTGCGGTCGTGGATCGACTCTTTGCCGAACCAGTCGCGCTGCCGGTGGCCACCGAAAGCCCGGCCGTCGGTGGCAGCATCGTCATCACCACCACCGATCCTGTGACCGCGACCGTTGCCCCCGACGATCTGCGTCAGCGTCTGCAGGCAGAAAATGCCCGTATCCTGGTGCTCAACGGTACGACCACCAAGGGCCTGGCCCGGCGTGTCGCCGACTGGCTCGCCGCGCAAGGATTTGCCGTGGCCAGTATTGGTGATGCCGAACGCTCCAATTACCAGCGGGCCAGCCTGATCAGTTATCATGACAAACCATTTACCCTCACCCAACTGTCATCCTTGTTGGGAGTGGGCGCCTCGGAAGTCCGCAATCCCCCTCCCGGCGAAACGGATATCGATATTCGACTGGTGGTGGGTGAAGATATGGTAACCATCCTGGACAAAGCCGGCATCAAATAGACGCCAGCGGCCACGCCATGACACAACGCCCGATTGTCTGCGACAATCGGGCGTTTTTTATTGGTATCGTTCCTATGATTCCGGTCATAACGTCAGATGCCGGCTGCGGGTAGAATCCATGAGGAAATCTTGGCATATGCCGCCGTGTTCGGGGCCGACCCCATCGTGACCTCGACCCACGATCGCTCCGGTGCCAATCATTGGGTGTATGGCGGCGTGGCAGAACGTTGGCTGCGTCGTGCGTCCATCCCTATCCTGTTGATACGCGCCCGACGCGTATCAGCTGCAGAACGACAATGGAATAACGTATGCGTTTACATGACGTCGTGGGTTCATTACACGGTATCGTACTGACCCGCACCTATGATCCTGACCTTGAAATATGCTCCGGCGGCGCCGCTGACCTGATGAGTGACGTCCTGGCATTCACCACCGATGGCAGCAGCCTGCTGCTGAGCGGGCTCACCAACCAACAGGTGGTGCGCACGGCTGACATGGCTAATATCGCCGCGATTGTCTTTGTGCGCGGCAAACGTCCACCGCCAGTCACCATTGAGCTCGCCGACGAACTGGGTATCCCGCTCGTTTCATGCGGCCACAGCATGTACGAAGCCTGTGGACTGCTGTACGGTGCCGGACTGCCTAACAACCGCCTGGCTGACTTGAAATGAGCATTGACGCGGCTGCCGAAAGTGCCGAAACCACCGAGCTGACACCGGCGCACGAGCTGGTCTACGAATTACGCGTGCGTGAGGTGATGACCACCAACGTCGCCACAGTCTCGCCTGATGCGACCATGGTCGAGTTGATGGAGATCCTGCGCGTGCGGCGGATTGGTGGTGTGCCGGTCCTCCAAGACGGTCGCCTGGTGGGAATTGTCAGTCTGGAAGACTTGATCAAGGCGCTCGACGAGCAGCAGCGCCACGATCGGGTCGGCGCCCGGATGAGCCGCAGCGTGGTGGGCGTACGCGCCGACGATCTGGCGATCCAGGCCGTCAAGCTCTTTGCCCAATATGGCTACGGCCGTCTCCCGGTGTTGGACAACGACGGGCACCTGGTGGGCATCGTCACCGGCAGCGACATCACCCGCGGTCTGGTGCGCGCCCTGGGCCAACGCTATCAGGCCGAAGAAATGCGGCGGTATCGGGCCAGTCACATTTTCGAGGACATCGTGTCTGACCAAACCAGCCTGGTACTGCGTTATCAGGTGGTCCCACTCGACTTCGAGCGCGGCGGGCAGGCTTCGAGCAAGCTCAAGCGCGCGCTTGATCACCTGGGTGCCAATCCACGGCTGCTGCGCCGTGTCGCGGTATCAGCCTACGAAGCCGAAATGAACCTGGTGATTCATGCGACCCACGGCGGTGAGCTGCGCGCCGACATCGACCCCCAGCAGATTGTGCTGACTGCCGAAGATGACGGCCCCGGTATTCACGACGTGGCTTCGGCCTTTACGCCCGGTTTTACCACAGCCCCGGACTGGGTACGCGAGCTGGGATTTGGTGCCGGCATGGGGCTGACCAACATCAAACGGTACGCCGATGCCGTCGAATTACAGTCGGGTGCGGGCCAGGGAACTCGTCTGGTCATGCGCTTCGATGTGCGCCATGGTCCGGCCGACCGGGGTTCTTAGTACCGTCAGGAATGGAGACAAATCATGCGCCTGGTTGACATTGTCAACAGCCTCGAGCTGGAAGTACTGGCCCCGGACGTGCCACTCGATGGTTGGGTGAGCGCCGGTTATGCGGCCGATCTGCTGAGTTGTGTGATGGCACGCGCCCGCGAAGGCACGCTTTGGATTACACTGCAAACGCACCCCAACGTCGTGGCGGTGGGCAGCATGCTCAACCTCGCCGGCGTCGTGATCAGCGAAGGCAGCCACGTGCCGCCCGAAACAATCGCCCGCGCCAGCGAAGAGGGTGTTCCGCTCTTGACAACCACCGCCACAACCTATGCCGTGGCCGGGAGGTTGATGGCACTGGGTATCCCGGAAGCTGAGTTGATGGGGTCTGGTTGAGCGCGCCTACAACGTCCCCGGCACGGCCCGCCAGTTTCTTGGTTAGCGAATCAATGTCTGGGCCGTGCCGGGGACGTCAGTGCCGGGGACGTCAACGAATAGGAGTCAGCAGTGACGCTGCATCGGTTTCGCGCCGATCTCCATTTGCATACCGTGCTGTCGCCGTGCGCTGAGGTCGAGATGATCCCACCGCTGATTGTCCAGCAGGCATTGGCGCTCGGTCTCGACCTGATCGCCATCACTGACCACAACGCCACGCACAACGTCGAGGCCGTGCAACAAGCGGCTTCCGGCACGCCGCTGGTCGTCTGGCCGGGTATGGAAGTCCAAACGCGCGAAGAGGTTCACGTCCTGTGCCTGTTCGACGACAATACGCACGCAACCGCCTGGCAAGCCCGGGTCGATGCCGCCCTCCCTCCCTTGCGTAATGACCCCGACCATTTCGGTGGGCAGTTTGTGGTCGATGCCACGGGTGATTTCATCCGCGAACACACACAGTTGCTGCTGACTTCGACGGCATTCAGCCTCGAAGAGGTGGTGGCCCAGGTGGACGATCTGGGTGGTGTTGCCATTCCTTGCCACGTCGATCGCCCGACGTTCAGTGTGTTGTCCCAGCTCGGTTTTGTACCACCTACGCTGAACGTGCTCGCCCTGGAGGTCTCGGCCCGTATGACGCTCAGCCAGGCGGTGGCCCGTTGGCCATCCCTGCAGGCCTGGACCCTCGTCCAACATGGTGATGCCCACCGCCTTAATGAGATGATCAATCGCACTTGTCTGGTTATGGCGGCGCCCACCATTGCCGAGCTGCGCCTGGCTCTGGCGCACAAGCAGCAGCGTGCGACGATCGTCGAGTGATCTTTGTACTTTTTTGCACAATTGCCAGCCTCTACATGACAAACGTCATACGGTGCCGACCCCAATCATGCTAGAATGGGACATCTATTTGAATTCTAGAAAGAGGTGGGTCGATGACACGACCTACGGTAGATTTAGACCTGTTGGAGCCGGTGCTGGCGGAATACGCTGACCAGCCCGGTTCATTGATTCCAATATTGCAGCACGCGCAGGATGTGTACGGCTACCTGCCATCGGAAGTGCTGGAAACCATCGCAGCTCGCACAGGCGCGCCAGTCAGCAAAGTGTACGGCGTGGCGACCTTCTATTCGCAGTTCTACCTGAGTCCACGCGGTCGCCATATTGTGCGTGTGTGTGATGGCACCGCATGCCACGTCAAAGGTGCGGCCAAAATCGTCGATGAACTAGGACGGTCACTCACCATCTATCCAGGCCAAACCACGGACGACTTCCGGGTGACGTTTGAGGTTGTATACTGCCTGGGATCGTGCGGATTGGCACCCGTGGCGGTGGTGGATGAGCGTGTGGTAGGCCGTCTGACGCCGGCCCAGATGGTCAAACGAGTCCAGGCCTTATCCTGACCATCGGCCCAAGTGACGTCGAGTAGGGACACGACAGCGTGCGCGAACTGGCTCTACACATACTCGATCTGGTGCAAAACGCCCGTGAAGCCGGTGCCCGTCACGTGGCGGTCACGATAACCGAAGCAGCGGCTGACGATGCGCTGACGATCGAGATTCGTGACGATGGTCGCGGCATGGATGCCGCAACGGTCGCCCGGGTCACTGATCCGTTCTTTACGACTCGAACCAGCCGCCATGTCGGGTTGGGTTTGCCGCTGGCCGCGGCGGGTGCGCAGCAGGCGGGTGGTGGCATCGTCATCGAGTCAACGCCAGGCGAAGGCACGTGTGTCAAGCTGAGGTATCAGTGGCACCATTGGGACCGTCCCCCTATGGGGGATCTACCGGCCACGCTCATGGCAATCCTGCTGGGTGATGCAGACCTGGCGCTGCAGTACGTGCACCAGGTCGACCAGCGGGCATTTTGTCTGGACAGTCAGGAGCTGCGGCAGGTGCTGGAGGACGTGCCGCTGAGCCATCCAGCCGTGCGGGCATGGTTGAACGACTTTCTGCGCACGGGGGAAGCGGCACTGGCTATTGAGACTGTGGAGGAATCATGACCAAATTGAAGACGATCGAGGACCTGAAGCGCATACGTGAACAGGCCCAGCAGTCGCTCAAGATACGCACCGACACTGGCACCACGATCACCGTGGGCATGGGTACCTGTGGCATTGCGGCCGGTGCGCGCGATACCATGCACGCGATCCTCGACGAGCTTGCCAAACACAATATCGACGCGCACGTGACGACCGTCGGCTGTATTGGCATGTGTGCGCGTGAACCGTTGGTTGACATTCAGCAAGCCGGGCGCCCACGGATCACGTACGGCAACGTGCTGCCGACGATGGTGCCGCGTCTGATTGTCGAACATCTGATTCAAGGCAGTGTCGTGGAACCGTGGGTTGTGGCACGCATGGAGACCGAACCGGCCGCCGTTTAGGGCCGCCAGATCCGCCAGGACAAAACAAACGAGGCAAATGACCATGGCTGACACGTTATCTATTCAAGAGATTATCGAACGCGCGATTCAGTTCGAAGAGGAATCGGTACAGCTCTATGCCAACGCAGCCCTGGTCGCCAAGGATGGGCACGTCAAGGCACGGTTGGAAGAGATGGCTGCCGAAGAACGCGTCCACGCCGAGAAATTGCGCGACTTACTGAACACCAACATCCGTTGGGCAATCCGCAAGAGCCGTGCCGAACGGGGTACCATACCAGACCTGCATCTTGCCGAGACGCTGCGTCCGCGCCAGTTGGGACCAGACTCGGATGCACAAGATGTTCTGGTGGTGGCAATGCACCGCGAAAAGGCAGCCTACGATTTTTACCACGCCATGACCGGGTTGGTGGATGACCCCACGGCGCGTGGGCTCTTCGAGCTGCTGGCTGCTGAAGAACAACAGCACAAATTTCGGGTCGAAAGTACTTACGAAAAGGCAGTGTATAAAGCCTTTTAGCATTGGCCCGAGGAGTGAACAGACAACGATGACAAACTCAACCTTTCGCGCAAACGTGCTCGTATGCGGCGGCACCGGGTGTACCGCTTCCAATGCTACCGAACTGGTCGACCGGCTGCAGGCCGAGATCGTCCGGCGCGGGCTGGCCCGCGAAGTGGAAGTCGTTCCCACCGGCTGTCGTGGCTTTTGTGCCATGGGCCCGATTATGATGATCTACCCGGAGGGCATCTTCTATACCCAGGTGCAGCCCGATGACGTGGCCGAGCTGGTGGAAGAGACGCTGCTCAAGGGTCGCGTCGTACCCCGGCTGACCTATCACGAGCCCAAGGACCAGGAAGCGCTGCCGTTTTACAAAAACATCCCCTTCTACGGCAAACAACTGCGCATCGCACTGCGTAACTGCGGGCTGATCGACCCCGACAGCATCGAAGAATATATCGCCCGCGGTGGCTACGATGGCCTGGGCAAGGCGCTGACGAGCATGAAAGCGGAAGCAGTGATCCGCGAAGTGAAGGATAGCGGCCTGCGCGGCCGCGGCGGCGCCGGCTTTCTGGCTGGCATGAAATGGGAGTTCTGCCAGAAAGCACCGGGTGACGTCAAATACGTGATCTGCAACGCTGACGAGGGTGACCCCGGTGCATTTATGGACCGGTCGATCCTGGAGGGGGACCCACACAGCGTGCTCGAAGGGATGACGATCGGCGCCTATGCGATCGGTGCCACCCACGGCTACATCTACTGCCGTGCCGAATACCCGCTGGCGGTGAAGCGTATGCGCCAGGCGATCGCCCAGGCCAACGAATACGGGCTGCTGGGTGATAACATCCTGGGCACCGATTTTTCCTTCCACATGGTGCTCAAAGAAGGTGCCGGTGCATTCGTCTGCGGCGAAGAAACCGCCCTGATGGCGTCGATCGAAGGACGGCGCGGTGAGCCGCGTTCGCGACCACCCTTCCCCGCAGTGTCTGGCTTGTGGGGCAAACCGTCCAATATCAATAACGTCGAGACGTGGGCCAACGTGCCGCCAATCCTCGTCAATGGCGCCAAATGGTTCTCCAGCATCGGCACCGAAAAGAGCAAGGGCACCAAGGTCTTTGCCCTCACCGGTAAGGTCAACAACACCGGGCTGGTCGAAGTACCAATGGGGATCACGCTCGGAGAGATCATCTATGACATTGGTGGTGGCATTCCCGACGGCAAGAAGTTCAAAGCGGTGCAGACCGGTGGTCCACTGGGCGGTTGTCTGCCGGCAACCCACCTCAACACCGCGGTGGATTACGACAGCCTGACGGCCGCTGGCGCCACCATGGGTTCCGGCGGCATGATCGTCGTCGACGAAGACACCTGCATGGTGGAGTTTTCACGCTTCTTCCTGGAGTTTTCGACCGCGGAGAGCTGCGGCAAGTGTATTCCGTGCCGTGTCGGTGGCCGGCGGATGCTCGAAGTCCTGGTGCGTATCACCGAAGGCAAGGGTACCGCGAGCGACCTCGACCTCATCAAGGAGCTGGCGGCGGGCATGCGCACCGGATCGCTGTGCGGTTTGGGCCAGCTGACACCTTCGCCAGTGATGAGCACGATGCGCTACTTCCTCGACGAATACATCGCGCACATCGAAGACAAACACTGCCCGGCCGGTGCCTGCCAGGCACTCGTGCGCGCACCGTGTGTCAACGCCTGCCCAGCCGGTGTCGACACCCCCGCTTACCTGGCATTGGTGGCGCAAGGACGGTATGCAGAAGGCCTGGAGATTCACCGCGAAGCCAACCCATTTGCGTTGATTTGTGGCCGGGTCTGCCCTGCCTTCTGCGAGCACAAGTGCCGCCGCGGGCAGATCGATTCGCCGATCGCCATTCGTATGGTCAAACGCTTCATGGCTGACCAGGAATACACCACACCGTGGGAACCGCCCATCCACCGGCCGCCGCAGCGCAAACGGGTGGCAGTGGTCGGGGCTGGCCCGGGTGGTCTGACGGCCGCACTGCGTCTGGCTCAACAGGGTTACCAGGTCACCGTTTTCGAGAAGCTGCCACAGGCCGGTGGCATGATGAACTATGGCATCCCTGCCTACCGCCTGCCCCGCGAACCGCTGATGGCTGAAGTCGAGCACATCCGGCGCGCGGGGGTCGACATCTTGTGCAACATGGCTTTGGGTCGGGATTTTTCGCTCGAAGATCTGCAGAAGCATGGTGTGCGTCTCCCGACCAGTCAAGGCAACGGCGCTGGGTCTAACGGTCATGCGCCTGCGATTCCTGCATTCGATGCGGTCATCCTGGCCCTGGGCGCCCACAAGAGCCGCCGACTCAAGATTCCAGGTGAGGACAAACCGGGCGTGTATCATGGG
>JAYRNS010000077.1:0-2490 GCA_041912075.1 Anaerolineae bacterium | reverse complement strand
CTTCATCGTACGCATATTCGTGCGGCGTGGCAGGGAGAGCGAGAGTATCGAGGAGTTCCATGGTGGTTTGCTGGCCTGTTGGTGGATCACACCCGAAAAAACGGTGTGGCGCAAGCACTGGCTCATTCTGTTCCGCAACATTTGGCTGTCGTTACTGGTCTGGACAATCGTATTTGCCGTCTTTCTGGTGGCATTCACACCAAGCGGGCCACTGCCCTGGTGGCTGGTCGCACTGATCCTGGGTGGGGCGACTTTCTGGCTGGGCTGGCAGTATGCCAACTGGGCCAACGACCTGTACGTGGTGACCAACGAGAAGCTGGTCGATCTCGAGCGGCTGCCCCTGGGTTTTCGCGAAAAGCGTCGCGAAGGCAACCTGGATCGTGTCCAAAACGTTGTCCTGAAAATACCCAACTTTTGGGCGAATCTGTTTGGCATCGGTGATGTCGAAATTCAGACCGCCGCTACCGATGAAGGCTTCACCTTCTTCAAGGTGGCCAATCCACGCGGCGTCCAGCGTGAAGTCTGGCGCCGTATCAACCTCCACCAGGCCAACCGCCTGCGCCGCGAGTCGACTGCCATGCAGACGCAGCAGGCCATGGTGCTGGGTGTGTATCACGAGCTCATGCAGGAAACGGGCAAGTATAAGGACTAGGCGCCGGTGGTGCGCACCAGGGTGTACACCCCGAAGAGGTCGGGTCGCGCGGCATCGGGTGTGGCATTGACGACGGTGTAACCGGCGCGGAAGGCGGTTTCGAAGAGGGCGCGTGTGCCGGCCCGCCACTGACGGGCGACGTCGACGTTCACGCGTTTGACGTGCTGGAAATGGGCTGGCACCTGGACGCCTACCAGCGGGGCATCGGTGACCGGTCCGGTGGCCGCCAGGGTTGGCACCTCATTTTCGATCACCACCCGTGTGAGAAACTGGTCCGGGTTGCTGGCCACCGGTGCATCGACCCGCTGCCCGCTGACCACAACCTGGCGCACCCGCTGACTGTCCACCTCCCAGCGCACCTGAAAACGATCGGTGGGCAGCGCGGCGTTCAATCCTCCCAGGCGTTGACCGTAGATATTGCGTTTGTAAATGTTGGCCGTGCCACCCAGTTTAGCGATGTTCAGCACCGCGTTACGAAACTCCAGCGGATCGTATGTCCAGGTGCTCAAGGTCAATCCATCGGCCATGATATGCTCACGCTGCGCCAGCTTGAGGCGGTAGCCGATATTTTGA
This sequence comes from Anaerolineae bacterium, assembly GCA_041912075.1. Classification (GTDB taxonomy): domain Bacteria; phylum Chloroflexota; class Anaerolineae; order SSC4; family Amarolineaceae; genus SSC4. Next base: position 1,265 of record JAYRNS010000077.1, on the reverse strand, counting down.
TCGCGGTAATACGGGTGAACCGCCGCCATGTGCGAACAATGTTTGAGCCGGTCCCCTTCTCGTCCCAGGAAGCCAAGCACAAAACCCACCAGCTGCCCCTCGGACGTGAAAGCACCCAGCACCAACCCCGATTCCTGCTGCAAGGTCAGCAGCAGGTGCGCCGGCACCGCTTCCAGCGCAGTGGTTTGCCAGCAAATCTGCTGCAGCTCTTCGCAGGCGACGTACTCCTCGAAGGCGGCCAGACGACGAATGGTGATCTCAGTTGCTGTCATGGGTGCAGGATCCTCAGGTGGAGCGGTCGCAGGGACGGCTCACAAATGGCACAGCAGCCCGGCCAGCACGGCGCTGCGTGGGGCCAGGTGATCGATCAGAACGTACTCTTCGTCGGTGTGGGCGCCGTTACCACAGGCACCCAGGCCATCCAGCGTTGGAATACCCAGGGCCGACGTCAGATTGCCGTCGCTGGCACCCCCGGTGGCTGTCTCCTGCAGTTCCAGGCCGATCTCGCGGCCCAAGGTGCGCGCCAGCTCGAAAAGGCGAACGGTACCGGGTAGACGCTCCATGGGGGGACGGTTTACCGCTCCGGTAATCTCCAGGGTTGTGCCGGGCAGCACTGGCTGCAGGGCCATGATCTGGTCAGTGATCCAACGGGCGTCTTCGGCGGCCCTGACACGCACGTCGATGACAGCTGTCGCGCTGGAGGGCACGGTGTTGACGGCTGTGCCGCCGGCCACCTGGCCGACGTTGACCGTCACCCCGCGCGGGTAATCGGTCAGCGCTGCCAGCCGCAGCACCTGGTGCGCCAGTTCGGTGATGGCGCTGACACCGAGCTCGTGCGCGCCGCCGGCGTGGGCTGATTTGCCGCGCACGACCAGGCGGAAGGTGCCAACACCTTTGCGCGCCGTTTTGAGCTCGCCATGCATAAAGGCCGGCTCCAACACCAAAACCGCCTCGGCGCCGCGCGCCAGTGTCTCGATGCGGTCGCGCGACTCGACGCTGCTGATCTCTTCGTCGGCCGTGCTCAACAGAATCACCGGCCGGCGTGGCGTCCAACCCAGGCTGAAGAGGGCGTGCAGGGCCGCGCCGGCCATCAGCAGACCGGCCTTCATGTCGTAACTGCCCGGTCCGTAACAGCGCCCGTCGACGACACGCGGCGGGTTTGCGGCCACACTGCCGGCGGGGTGCACCGTGTCGTGGTGACCCAACAGCAGGATCGGCTTGCCCGGTCCGCCCTCCCACACCGCTTCGACCAAGGAGCCGGTGGT